>CAZACO010000034.1:0-2650 GCA_964483185.1 uncultured Desulfobacteraceae bacterium | reverse complement strand
ACCAAATTTTTTTCAATTGCCAAGAATACTATCGGTTACAGACTAAAAATATCCTTTGCCTTTTTCTTCATCGTTCCGGTATTCGGATTTCTCTATTTCGGTTCCCTCTACGACCTGCTGGGAAAGAAGGAGGCGGCATATTACTTTCTGGCAGTCCTGTTATTTTCCCTTTTCGGCTACATAATACTCAAGCAGATTATGGAAGGGGTGGAAAACGTCAGCAGGGCCATGTCCAAGGAGATATCTGACCATCTGGGGCAAGAAACCCAGGTCGGGGATGAACTGGAAGAGATCATGAACTCTTTCAAGGCCTTGAACAGCCACCTTGAACAGAGCAACCTCTCACTCGAAAAAAGGATGGCCGAGATAGAAGCCCTCAGGTCCCTTAACGAGTTTTCATTTGCAGCGATCGACGGAGAATCGCTTCTCACCCACGCCCTGAGCCGGGCGGTCGAGGCAACGGGGGGGATTGGGAGCGCTGTCTTTGAAGTCGAAAAACGGGAAGATACTCCCTTTTTGATCTGCCGTTCCATTGCAGGAAAGGGATTTCGAATCGGGGAGGGTGAAGTCATTCCCTTATCATCTCACCCTGCGCGGCATGCAGTGGAAGCTAACGAATCCAAGCTCATTTCCCGGTCAACAGAATCGGGATGGGACACCCTGTTTAACGAGGCGGTAGCCCAAATGGCCGTGGTGCCCATGAGAAAAACCAGGGGGTTTTCCGGCGTGGCAGTGGTCGTCAAAAACGATGAGGATCCATGGTCGAATGAGGTTCTGAATTTCCTGTCCACTTACTTCACCACCGTGTCCACTGCGCTCAGGATCCAAAACCTGGGGTCCAGGGAGCGTGAAAAGGCGGAGGACCTGAGAACCGTCCTGTATATCCTTGAGAAGACGAATTCCGGTCTCTATGAAGACGAGTTGCTCTTGGCAATAGCCGAAAAACTGGACGAAGTCATCCCCTATCACTGGATAGGGCTGGCCCTTCTTGAAGAAGGGGGTGGAGATCTGAAACTGGCTCATACATTCCGAAAGAGCTCTTCAAAGGCCCAGATCGGAATGACGTTCCCGGTGACCAACTCCTTGTTTCATACGACAATGCGCTCCAGAGGTGTGATCTCACTTGATGACATAGGGGAAGAGTCGGGTCATTTTGAAAAGGAGATGCTGGAAGACCTCGGTCTGAATTCTTGCATTGCGGCGGGTTTGAGTTTTAAGGGAGAGTCGATCGGGGCCATCTGCCTCGGCCACGCCGAGAAGAGATCCTTCCATAAGAAACATGGAAATATCTTGTCCATGATCGCCGAAGGGATGTCAATCGCCATTGGGCAGTCAAGACTTTGGGAGAAGGCCAAGACCAAGGCAGGCGAGCTCGAGGTGTTAAACAGGGTGGGAAGGGCCCTCACCTCCTCAACATTTAATATGGATAGGGTGCTCGGTTACACCCTCGAGATTATATCGGGGCTTGTGAAGGTAGAGACCGGCTCACTTCTCCTTGCGGATGGAGATGACCATGTTTTCAAAGTGGCGTTGGGTGAGGCGGGAAAAAAGTTGAAGGGCCAGCGCATAAAATTCGGCCAAGGCGTGGTCGGTTGGGCTGCAGCCACCGGTGAGCCTATCATGGTCCGCGATGTGGAGAAGGATCCGCATTTTTTATCGACCGTGGATGATGATACCGGTTTCAAGACAAAAAATCTCCTTTGCGTGCCGATGATCGTAAACGGTCGCACCATAGGGGTCATCGAGCTCTTGAACAAGACGGTGGGCACATTTAACGAAGAAGACCTTAACATGCTCAAATCAGTGGCCTCATCCGCGGCCATCGCCCTGGAAAACTCGAGACTCTATACCGACTCCACTAACATGGCTAAAAAAGAACGACTCATCCGCAACATATTTCAAAAATATGTCCCCGAAGAAGTCACCAACGAGATCCTCGGCCTTGGAGAGCGTGATCTAATCACCGTAGGTGAAAAGAGGCCGGTAACTCTGTTAAACGTAGATATCAGGGGATATTCCCGTATGTCCAAGGAGGCGCGGGCCGAGGACGTGGTTGAGGTCCTCAACTACTTCTTCATGGTTATGGGCAAGAAGGTCTTGAAACACAAAGGGATCCTCGACAAATACCTCGGTGACGGTCTCCTGGCTATTTTCGGCGCCCCGGTGGCCACCCGTAATCCTGCTCTTGATGCCGTGCTGGCGGCGCTGGAAATGACTGAAAGTATGATAACCGTTTCCAAATTTTCCGAGGACAGGTGCGGTTTGTCTTTGAAGATAGGGGTGAGTATAAATACAGGGGATGCGCTAGTGGGCAACATAGGTTTTGAGAAAAAGATGGATTATACAGCCATCGGCGATGTGGTAAACGATACCTTCCGGCTGCAGGAACTCACTCGGGAAAAACCCGACTCCATTCTGGTCAGCAGCGCAACCTACCAGAAAATAAAGCCCTTTGTTGAGGCCCGATCCCTGGGAATACGGCCACTGGGAAACGCCGGGGGTCATATGGATATATATGAAATTACTGGAAAAAAGGAGATGTCAGACATCGAATATCTGATGCACCAGGAAAAACTAAGAGATCCCTCATAGACACCGCAACCAAAAATGTCTCACACAAAGACACAAAGCACACAAAGGATTTTTATTA
>CAZACO010000033.1:0-14226 GCA_964483185.1 uncultured Desulfobacteraceae bacterium | reverse complement strand
GAATTTTCAGAGAGTAACCTTGATGCATTCGTAAAAAGTCAAAATCTCGCGCAAAGGCGCAAAGCTCGCAAAGTTAACTTGTTAATATTAAAAGATCTTTTCTTAGCGTTCTTGGCGTCTTTGCGAGAAAACATACTTTTTACGGGACCATCAACCTTGTTTAAAAAAAGCCCCCTGTAGAAACAGGGGGCTTTTTTTAACGCCTTTCAGGATCAAAAGACCCAGCACCCATCCAATCAGATACGACTTCTCACGTGGGGTCAATCAGGTGCCCATCTCCCACGACGAGAGGTATCGTTTCTGCTCTTCTGTCAGTGTATCGATTTCGATCCCCATAGCTTTCAGCTTTAACCGGGCGATCTTCTGATCGATCTCAAGCGGGACCGGATAGACCTTTTTCTGAAGGGTAGCGTGTTCTCTCGCCATATACTCTGCGGACAGGGCCTGATTTGCAAAGCTCATATCCATGACGCTGGAGGGGTGTCCTTCTGCGGCCGCCAGGTTGACAAGCCGCCCCTCGCCCAACAGATAGACCCTTCGGCCGTTAGTGAGGGTAAATTCCTCCACAAATTCCCTGATCGGACGTCTGCCCCGGGAAGATTGTGCAAGCCCCTTGAGATCCAGCTCCACATCGAAGTGGCCCGAGTTCGAGATCATGGCCCCTTCTTTCATTTCCAGGAAGTGCTCGGCCCTGATGACGTTCATATCGCCTGTCAGGGTACAGAAGAAATCTCCTAACGGGGCCGCCTGGGCGATCGGCATGACCTGAAACCCGTCCATAGCCGCCTCAAGTGCCCGCAGGGGATCCACTTCACACACGATCACATGGGCGCCGTGGCCTTTGGCCCGGGTTGCCACGCCCCTTCCGCACCAACCATATCCGCTGACCACAAAGGTGGCGCCTGCAAGGAGACGGTTGGTGGCCCTGATGATCCCGTCCACTGTGCTTTGACCGGTCCCGTAACGGTTGTCAAAGAGGTGTTTGGTATTGGCGTCGTTGACAGAAATGATCGGAAACTGGAGGACCCCGTCATTCTCCATGCTCCTGAGCCGGATGACACCGGTTGTGGTCTCTTCGGTCCCGCCGATAATGTTGGAAAGAAACCGATCCCTTTCCCCTTCAGACAGACCTTTCCCCCAGGCACTGACAGACGGCTCCAGATCGTCCCATTTTTTCAGGGCAATAAAATGAAGCGAACTCACCAGATCCGCGCCGTCATCCATCGTAATGTGGGGTTCGTGCCTGAGCGCGGAAAGGATGTGACTATAGTAGGTCGCGTGGTCTTCCCCCTTAATGGCAAAAACAGGAACCTCGTCATCGGCCACCAAGGAGGCGGCCACGTCGTCCTGGGTCGAGAGTGGATTGGACGCACATACCACCACGCTTGCCCCCCCTGCCTTCAGGGCCTTGACAAGGGCAGCCGTTTCCGTTGTGACATGCAGACAGGCGGAAAGTCTGAGCCCTTCGAGGGGTCTTTCCTTTGAGAAACGTTCTCTGATACTCCTAAGGACCGCCATGCTCATCCCGGCCCACTCTATCCTCAACCGGCCCTTTGCCGCCAAATTAATATCCTTGATATCATAATCCATGACCATCAACCTCACTTTTCAGATTATTACACGTTCATTCCGATCGGTCATCGTTCACACGCAATCCTTCACATATCATTCATCCTGTTAGGGAAGGCAGCTGGTTTCGGGTTTCAGGTTTCAGGCAAGGTCGTGCCCTCGGCGGATCGTTTATTTTACCGCTTTTTTGAGTGCTGCTATTGCATCGGTTTTTTCCCACGTAAACTCGGGCCTCTCTCGACCGAAATGGCCGTAATTGGAGGTTTTTCTGTAAATGGGCTTCAGAAGATCGAGGCGCTCGATAATAGCGGCAGGCCTCAGGTCAAATTCCTTCTTTACGATTTCGGTAAGTTCGCTGCTGGACAACGCACCCGTGCTGTAGGCGCCCACCATCACCGAAACCGGTTGGGCCCGGCCAATCGTATATGCGATCTGAATTTCGCACTTTTGAGCCAAACCGGCCGCCACGATGTTTTTGGCAATATAGCGGCACATGTACGAGGCGCTCCGGTCCACTTTGGAAGGATCCTTACCTGAAAAGGCCCCGCCCCCGTGGTAGCCAAAACCGCCATAGGTATCCATAATGATCTTACGACCGGTCAGGCCGCAGTCGCCCAATGGCCCGCCGACCACAAAACGGCCGGTGGTATTGATAAAATACTCCGTCCTTTCATCCAGCATCCCCTCCGGGATCACCTCTCTGATGACCTTTTCAATGATAGCCTCGCGAAGGGTATCGTAATCCACATCCGGATTGTGCTGGGCCGCAATAACCACCGAGTGAATCTTGGAAGGCTTCCCGCCCGCGTATTCAACGGTTACCTGGGACTTGCCGTCCGGTCTGAGCCAGGGAAGCTCCCCGGACTTTCGCACATGGGCCAATCGCTTTGTCAGGCCGTGGGCCAGGTAAATCGGCATCGGCATAAGCGTTTTGGTATCATTGCAGGCATAGCCGAACATGAGGCCCTGGTCACCGGCCCCCTGCTCCTTGAAAAGCCCTGTCCCATCCACCCCCATGGCAATATCCGGGGATTGTTTGTCTATGGTAGAGATGACTGCGCATGTCTCCCAGTCGAACCCCATGGAGGAATTCTTGTAACCGATGTCTCTGATGGTCTCTCTGACAACCTCGGGCATATCCACATATGCTGTGGTCGTGATCTCTCCTGAGATCATGGCCATGCCTGTGGTTACCAGGGTCTCGCACGCCACCCGTGACCTGATGTCCTGCTCGAATATCTTATCCAAAATGCTGTCGGATATCTGGTCGGCAATCTTATCGGGATGGCCTTCGGTGACTGACTCAGAGGTAAACAGGAAGTTTGCAGTTTTCATTGGAATCTCCTTTCGTATCGCAAATACAGACCTCGTTAAGAGGCCGACTCGTTAAGTAGTTATTATTAAGAGAAAATTTTCAAATGCGGCCTATCTCAGACCGAATCCCTTCGAAGGAGGCAATTATCGATCAATCGGGTTCTTCCTACCCGGACCGCCAGGGCAAACAGGTTTTCATCTTCAAGTACGTCGATATCGTCTAACGTGACAGGGTCGCAGAGGGCGATATACTCAATGTCGGTAAAGGGATGGCTCAGGATGAGTGTCCCGACTGCATCTCGGATGATTTTAGCCCTTTTCTCGCCATCCCGGAACAACTGATCCGCCAGGTCGATTGATTTTTTCAGGCAGCGTGCGGAGGTCCTCTCTTCAGGACTTAAATAGCTGTTCCGGGAGCTCATGGCCAGTCCATCCGGTTCCCTCACCGTGGGAACCCCCAAGATCTGGATGTCCATGTTGAGGTCCATGACCATTCGACTGATAACCGCCAACTGCTGGTAGTCCTTCTGCCCAAAAACCGCCATATGTGGCCTTGTAATGTTGAACAGCTTGGCAACCACCGTGGCAACCCCATCAAAGTGACCGGGTCTTGAGAGACCGCAGAGGTGCTGAGGAAGGTTTTCTACCTGCACCCGGGTCTGAGAATTTTCTTGATACATCTCCCCTGCAGATGGCATAAAGACGGTATCCACCCCAACATCACGGGCCTTCTGAAGGTCGCCTTCTGTATCTCTTGGATACTGGTCAAGGTCCTCGCCCGGGCCGAACTGGGTCGGATTGACAAAGATGCTGACGATCAGTTTATCGGCGTTTCTTTTTCCTGCCCGCATCAATTCAAGGTGGCCTTCATGGAGAAATCCCATGGTCGGCACCAGGGCGATCGCATGCCCCGCCGAGCGTAGCGCATCGGATCTCTGCTGCATCCCTTGAACCGTTTCAATCACTTCCATAGCGAGACCTCAGAAAAGGCGCGACACAGACGCCGCATATAGCAAAATTTTATTTTATATCACTCCCTTTCCCCTTTGTCAATTCCAAGATAGATGCAAGCATCAAAAACTCATCCATGGTGAGGGTTTCGGCGCGTCTTTTGGGGTCGATCCCGCAAGCCGTTATCCCCTGCAAAAGGACATCCGGTGTCCAGCCGGGAAGGCATCCCTTGAGAGAATTAAGAAGGGTCTTTCTCCTGTGAGCAAATGCCCCTTTTACCGCTTTCCTGAAATCGTTTTCGCCGACGCCTTGGCTGGGATACGGCCGCTCAAAGTCAAGTTTGACGATCATTGAATCGACCTTCGGGACAGGATAAAAGGCCCTCTTGGACACCTCCAAGAGGGGGGTCGATTTCGCATGATAGTGTACCAAGAGGGTCAGTGCCCCATAGCCCTTGCTGCAGGGAGACGCCGTCAGCCTCCTGGCAACCTCCAATTGAAACATGAGAATCGCACTTGCCACCCTTTCTCGATTTTGTATCAGTTTTTCCAGTACAGGCGAGGATATGTTGTAAGGAAGATTGCCTATGACCTGGATCTTTCCCGAAGGAGGAGGGGGGATACTGTCGAAATCAAATGTAAGGATATCATGATTTACGAGGGTCACATTGGAAATTCCCGAGCATGAGATCTTCTTTCGGAGGAATTCTGTCAGACGGATGTCCTTCTCCACGGCCACAATGTGTGAAACGGTTCTGGAAAGGGGGAGGGTGAGAGCCCCCTGTCCAGGCCCGATTTCCAGGACGATATCGGACGGCTGGAAGCCTGCTGAAGAAACGATCTTTTGAGTAACGTCTGCATCAATAAGAAAATGCTGCCCCAACCATTTTTTCGGCTGAAATGCTCCCCCCCGTCTCAATGATCTGTGACGCGCCAATTCCTTTGTCCCTTCCTCGATTCGCGCCAAGCCCTTATCCGTCTGAAGATATACAGGAAAATAAAATAGGAGGGGATTGAAACCACGATTCCCATGATCAGACCGCCTGCGAGAAACGAGGCAACCATGAGACCTCCGGCCCCCACGATCTTCTCCGCAATGACCATGCCGTCCTCCCCAAGGCGGACGGACGTCATGATAGACGAAAACATGGCACCTTGTTGTCCCTTTACCCCTAAAACAGACGCCCCCAGTTTGTGGCTGTAATAGTATAGAAAATACCAGTTCAACGGGTTGCTGATCCACGTACCCAGGGCCGCTGTTATCTTGCTCCCCTTGAACGCAAGGGCCAGTGCGACGGAAAGGGCCATCTGAAAGGGCATGATCGGCATCATGCCGGTAAAGATTCCAAAGGTCATCCCGAGGGCCAGTTCATGAGGATTCCCCCTCAGACGGATGAACCTGAGATAGTAATATCTGATCAGCCTGTTGAGTTTCAAGGTGCTGGATTAACCCCTTGTTCAACCATCAATCCCAAGGCTCGTCTTAAGCTCCTGGATCGGAAATTTGGATCTCACGTCCGCGGACATGTCGGCGGATTCACCCCGCATCAGCCGGTGATAGCCTGCTGCCGCAATCATGGCCCCGTTGTCGGTACAATATTCAGGCCTGGGGAAATAGACCCGTATACCTTCATTGCCGGCGGCCGCCGATAACCTCTCCCTGAGTCTTCTGTTACATGCCACCCCCCCGGCCATGACCACCGATTGAACGCCCATCTGTTTTCTTGCGGCCATAACCTTGTAAACAAGCACATCCACCACCGACTCCTGGAAAGAGGCCGCAATATCCGCAAGGGTTACGTCTTTTTGTCGCGCCCGGCTGTCACGCCATTTCTTCATATAGAGGACGACCGCCGTCTTAAGGCCGCTGAAGCTGAAGTCGAGGGATTCCTTGTCAAGGTATGCACGTGGGAACTTGACCCTGTCACACCTCCCGTTGCCGGCCACTTTTTCTATGGCAACCCCCCCGGGGTAGCCGAAACCGGAGATCTTTGCTACCTTGTCGAATGCCTCACCCGCAGCATCATCAAGGGTTTGGCCCATCAGAACATATCGGCCGTAATCTTTCACATGGTATATGCTGGTATGTCCTCCTGAGACAGTCAATGCCACAAAAGGAAATGGGGGAGGGTCTTCCTCCAAGAATATGGAGAGGATATGACCTTCTAAGTGGTTGACTGCGGCCAAGGGGATATCACAGACATATGATAAGCCTTTGGCATAGTAAAGGCCCACCAGAAGGGCGCCCACGAGTCCCGGCCCCACCGTCACTGCTATTCCATTCAGATCACTCAGTCGGATGCCCGCCTTGAACAGGGATTCTTCAACCACAGGCATGATGTTTTTAATATGCTCCCTTGAAGCAAGCTCGGGAACAACGCCCCCGTGGGGATGGTGGACTTCGACTTGAGAATGGACCACGTTCGACAGGACAGACCTTCCATCAACAACCACACCTGCTGATGTGTCATCGCAGGACGTATCTATGCCTAAGATCATCATCGGTTTGAAGCAGCATTGAGGGATTCGGCCCCATAAACGCTAAGTTCCTTTGAGACCTTTGAACGTTGAATGCCGCTGTAAGCGGGAAACCTGGAACCGCTCACTTCAGGTTTAGGCTTCTTTTTTGTCATCGTCCAAACCAAAGGCCCTGTGGAGCACCCGCACCGCCAATTCAGTATACTTCTCTTCAATGACGCAGGATATCTTTATCTCAGAGGTGCTGATCATCATGATATTGATATTTTCTTGAGCCAAGGTCTCAAACATCTTTTTGGCAACTCCGGCATGCGTCCTCATCCCCACACCAATGATGGAGACCTTGGCAATATCCTCATCGCCTAAGACCCGTTCTGCGCCGATTTTCGCCGCCACATCGCTGACCAACTTCATGGTCTTGTAGAAGTCTGTTTTAAGCACGGTGAATGTCAGATCGGTGAGTCCGTCCTGGCTTGTATTCTGCAGGATCATATCCACTACGATACCGGCCCTGAAAACAGGATCAAAGATCCGGGAGGCAATCCCTGGCTGATCCGGCACTTTTCGGATGGTCACCCTGGCCTCGTTCTTGTTATAGGCGACCCCCGATACGGCTACCTTTTCCATATCCCTTGTCTCAGCAACCACCATGGTCCCCCTTTCGTTGGTAAAAGTTGATCTTACATGGATCGGTACGTCAAATTTCTTGGCAAATTCAACCGAACGGATTTCCAGGACTTTGGCGCCTAAGCTGGCCATCTCCAACATCTCATTGTAAGAGATGAAATCCAGCTTTTTGGCCTTTGGACAGACGTTGGGATCGGTGGTGTAAACACCGTCTACATCGGTAAAAATCTCGCAGACATCTGCCTTCAAGGCAGCGGCCAAGGCAACGGCCGTGGTGTCAGACCCTCCCCTTCCCAATGTGGTAATGTCCCCACGATCATCGATCCCCTGAAAGCCTGCAACCGTAACGATCCTTCCCTTCTCCAAGTTTCTGATAATACGGCCGGTTTCAATATCGTGGATCTTTGCCTTGCCGAATAGATCATCTGTGTGGATGGTCACCTGGAACCCGAGGAGGGAACGGGCATCGTGCCCCATCGATTTCACAGCCATTGCAAAAAGCGCCACACTCACCTGCTCGCCCGTTGATATAAGGACATCCAGTTCCCTCGGATCGGGGTCATCGGTCATATCCTTGGCTAATTTAATAAGCCCGTCGGTTTGACCCGCCATGGCCGACAAGACAACCACCATCTGATTGCCCTGGTTGGCGGTATGGATAACCCTCTCGGCAACCGCCCGTATTTTTTCAATGCTTCCAACCGAGGTGCCGCCGAATTTTTGAACAATCAATGCCATGATTCCCTTACGTTACCTCCTCTTTCAGCTGTCTCAAGATTCTCAAGGCCTCGGGATGGTGGCCGGCCAGGGTGATTTTCCGGGAGTGTTCATCCAAAACCGCAAATTGGACCGTTAGAGACCTTTCGGGCAAGACCTCTGGCCAGCGATCGGCCCATTCCATCACGACAACTCCGCTACCATGAAGATACTCGTCAAGGCCGGCACTATGAAAATCAGAGACGTTTTCCAACCGGTAAACATCCATGTGAAAAAGCGCACACCTCCCCTCATACTCGTTCATGAGGGCAAAGGAGGGGCTGGTGACGACAGTGTCAGGCGAGATCTCCAATCCGAGGGCCACGCCCTTGGTAAACCATGTTTTTCCACTCCCCAAGTCCCCTGTCAAGGCAACGACATCTCCCTCATTAAGGAGCGCGCCTAATCTCAGGCCCAGATGTATCGTCTCTTTGCCGGAAGATGTCCGGCATGTGACAGATTCCTCTTTCAAGCTGCGATGGTCCTTATGAGGTCTGCCTTGCCAATGATCCCCACCAATCGGTCACCGTCCAGGACCGGGATCGTGTAAATCTTTTTCTGGCTCATGATCGTGGCGATTTCATCAATAGGGGTTTTTTCGTCCACGGTAATGGCCTTCCGGGTGTAGAGCTCTTCAACTGTCGTGGCGCTGACCCTCTGGAACTCTTTCTCAATGCTTTTCGGGCTTTCAAGATAGATGACCGCATCAAAGATAGTCACCACTGTCGGGATGTGGAGCTTCTTGTCTTTACGGATCAGATCACTCTCGCAGATAATTCCAAGGAGCGAACCATCATCGTCGACCACAGGTACGCCGTTTATGTGGTTATTGTAGAGGATACTTGCCAACTCCTTTAAAGAGGTATCCTTCTTGACCGTAATAACCTCGGTCGTCATAATATCGCTGGCATTCAACATCTTTTATGTTCCCCTTTCCAGCACTACCATGGCTATGCCGTAATCACCATCATCTGAGAGGCTCAGATGGATATGGTTTATCCTTTGTTCCTGACAGATCTCAGCAGCTGTGCCATAAAGATGCAGGCCGGGTTTACCCGCGGCGTCGTTGTAGACTTCTATATCCCGCCACCGGATTCCTTTCCTCATCCCCAGGCCTAAGGCCTTTGAGAAGGCTTCCTTGGCAGCGAACCGAAGCGCAAAAGCCGAATAGGAACAGGGCCGTTCATAACAGATCCGGGTTTCTTCTGCCGTAAATACCCTTTTGACAAATCTGCTGCCCCATCTGAAGATGACCTTTTCAATTCTCCGAACACTGACAAGGTCTACACCGGTTCCATAGATCATTTTAAAAATGCTTGACGAGATCGATCATCTTCCGAACGGCCTCTTCAAAACCGACTAAGACCGCCATGGCTACGATGCTGTGCCCGATGCTGTATTCTTCGATTTGGGACAGATCCTTAAACCGTTTCACATTCACATAGTTGAGGCCATGACCTGCGCTGACGCCAAGGTCCAGTTTCGTGGCAGATTCAACGGCCCGGACAATTCGGCCGAACTGCTCAACGGCTTCCGGCTCTGATGTTGCCTCTGAATAATGGCCTGTGTGGACTTCCACAATATCTGCGCCGCACTGCTGGGCCGCCTTGATCTGTCCGGGATCTGGATCAACAAAAAAACTGACCTGAATGCCCGTGCCTTTGAGGTGCTCGACCGCTTTTTTGTAATACTCGGGCCGGGCCCTGACATCAAGGCCTCCTTCTGTCGTCAGTTCCTCCCTCTTCTCGGGGACCAGCGTGACCAGATCAGGCTTGACGGCGAGTGCGATATCCACCATTTCCTCCACAGCAGCCATCTCCATATTCAGCCGGGTCTTTACCGTCTGTCGCAACAGCCTCAGGTCCCGGTCATTGATATGCCGTCTGTCCTCCCTGAGATGACAGATGATCCCCTCCGCGCCTGCCAGTTCGGCGAGGCCGGCTGCAAAAACCGGGTCAGGCTCGTCGATTCCCCTTGCCTGGCGCACCGTGGCCACATGGTCCACGTTAACCGCTAAACGTGCCATAGGTCCGTTCCTCCCTCGTATAAGTGCCTAAAGTGAGCTAAAGTGCCTAAAGTGAGCTAAAGTTAAAGGTGTTGTTTGACATTTTGATTTCCTGTTGCGAGCGCTTTCTGTCTCAGCTTGTCTTGGATGCCTTGATGAAACCAGCCTTTTTGAAACGTCACGAAGTTCCTTAACTTTAGGCACTTTAGCTCATTTTAGGCACTTTAGGCACTTGAATTAGCGCCATCAACCTCTTCTCTTCTTTTTCCATCACAAAGGCCGCTGTCTCGGACGCTTCATGGTCGTGCCCGAGAAGGTGCAGTATCCCATGGATGAGCAGCCGGTCAACGGTCTGTTCCAGAGATTCTCCGGATTCATCCGCCTCTCTCAGCGCCGTATCAATGGAAACGACCACATCCCCCAACATGCCCGTTTCAACGGTAGCGGTTTGATTCGCCGGCCCGTCCGGATCGGCCATAGGAAATGCCAGGACATTTGTAGGGCCCGATCTTCCCAAATAGCGAAGGTTGAGTTGCGCCATGCGGCGGTCATCGGTAAAGAGGATGCTCAATTCTTTGTCATGACAGCCCAAGTCTCTTAAGACTCTCTTTAGCTTCGCCCTTATCTCCCTTTTTCCCACCCCTGGGGGGTCCCGGTGAGACCGGATCTGTATCTCCATTTTTTCTTTTTTTGGAAACGACATCCTTTGGTTCTGCAGCGACTTCTCGATCACGGGCAGGAACGATCCTTGCTGCGGGTTCAGGATATTCAATACGGTGATGAAAAATGCCGCTCAAGGTCTTGTTAAAACTCTTCGCGATCTCGTGAAGATCCTTCAGGGACAGCTCACATTCATCTAATTGACCATCAGAAAAAATCTTGTTCATCATTTTCTGAACCATGCCCTGTATCCGTGCCGCCGTAGGGTCTACAAGTGTTTTGGAAGCCGCCTCCACAACGTCCGCAAGCATGACAAGCCCGGCCTCTTTGGTTTGAGGCTTGGGACCCGGATAACGAAAATCCGCTTCCGCGACATGGAGGCATTTCCCGCCTTTCTTCTCTCCCTGTTCCCGGGCCTTTTCGTAAAAAAATGTGATCAGGGATGTCCCGTGATGCTGCCTGATAATATCAATGATTTCCTTTCCCAATTTATACTGCGTTGCTAATTCAACGCCATCCTTGACATGGGAGATAAGGATCAGGCTGCTCATGGAAGGGGCTAACTTCTCGTGCCTGTTTTCCCGGCCTCCCTGATTCTCGACAAAATAAAGCGGCTTCTTTACTTTTCCAATATCATGATAATAGGCAGCCACCTTGGCAAGAAGCGGATTGGCATGGACTGCCCTGGCCGACGCCTCTACCATGTTGCTCACAATAACACTGTGATGATAGGACCCCGGGGCCTGGACCATGAGTTCCCGCAAGAGCGGCTGGTCCAGATTCGCCAACTCAAGCAGTTTGATATCCGTGGTATAGCCAAAAGACATCTCGATCAACGGAAGGATTCCCGTGGCCACAACGCCCACGAGGACGCCTCCGATGAGAGCCGAACAAGAGGCGAGCAGGGCCTCCAGGGTAAAAAATGAACCATATAATGCCTCTATGGAAAGGGCAAGAATCATACTGCAAACGCCTACCTTGAGTCCGGCCTTTATAAAGACCCCCCTTTCTCTATAGTGCCTTACACCGTATGCCGCCACCAGAGAACCGATAAGAAAATAGACAAAAAACTCTACCCGACCATCTACAACAAGGCAGGCTAAGACCGAGATAATGAGGGAAAAACTGGCGGCCACGCCTATTCCATGGAAGATGGATATCAGCATGGCGCCGCTGGCTACCGGTACGGCAAATAGTAAGGCCCTCGGGGAAAAAAAACTGAATCCTCGCGCGATTTCAAAGGCCACGAAATTAAAGGCAATGACGATTAAAAAAATGAGCAGGAGGGTGACCGCATGAAAAAGCAGGTCTTTTACCTCGGGGCCGGAGGGTCGACTGCTGAGCAGGCCTACGATGTACATGGACGAGAGAAGAAATGCAATCAGGACGGCCATAGCCGGGACTCGCCCTAACATCTCTTTCTGTTTCAGCAATTTATATTGCTCGCTCAGCTTGAGAAGGTGCTCAGGCGAAATCCTTTCCCCTTCCCTGATCAGCATTTCGCCCTTTTTCACCTTGAAATAAAAGGGCTTGACCGACGTGCGCGCATGTTCTTTTCTCAACGAGGTTTCCCGCTTGTTAAATGTGAGATTTGGCTTGATCAGGGCGCTTGCCAATTCTAATGAGGCCGCTGCAAATTCTTTTGGTTTTATTCCCCTGGTCAGGACCTTCCCTCGCCCATTAATAAACGCCACGGCGGTTTTTAGATCGTAGAATCGCTCAAGATCTGTGACGTTGGTTTCCTTTCCATTGTGGATATCATGCAGGATAATCCCTTTCCCACTCTGGCTCATCAGCATCATTTTGTTACCGACAACACCGCTGCGGAAGAGATCGGTGACCAATTCAGTGACGGCTTTTTCCACCTCAGGTGAGAAGCCACTTTTCATGAAAATATCGATAAGCTTCTCGTTGTAAGGGATATCAAGAATTTCAAAGAAACGGCTCTTGAAGGAATTGGCGGCCTCCAAGTGGTCGGCAAGGGTCTTTTCAGATGTCAGCGTGCCGCTATCATAGGCGTAGGAAAGTTCAAGAGTTCTAGCCAAATATTCCCTCCCGGATTCAAAAGCCTCTTTTATCTTAGACGCAATATCCGTTCCGGTCGGGTCATAATCATATACGGATAAAACAGCCTTGACCGCTTCCTGTCTGCCGTTTTCCGTCAGTTCGCTATTTTCGACAAGAAAATCCCGCGAGGCCTTGATATCCCGGTCAGCCACATCTCCCAGTCTATATGCTTTGGGAGGGGTTAGGATGCTCGGAAACAGAAGAATGGAGATGATCATGCTCAGGCTGAGCAGGACATACCACCGCTTTGCCTCAGATCGAAACCAGATATCGGCATCCGCACGGCCTTTCTTTCCTCCAGAGGAGGCGTCTCGTTCCATTTTCCTCGACGCCTTCCTTTTATTGAGGGATTTTAACCTCGATTTATCTATTCTATTCGATGGCATAACGAGACGCTTTATTCTCAAGCCTGTTTCTGGCTTTCCATTTTTTCATAAGCATCAATGATTTCCTGGACCAATCGATGCCTTATGACATCTTCTCTTGAAAAGTAGACAAATTGGATCCCTTTGATTCCTTTCAAGGTCTCCTTCGCTTCAACAAGGCCGGAGGTCTTTCCTTTTGGAAGGTCTGTCTGAGTGACGTCTCCTGTAATCACTGCCTTTGAGCTGAAACCGAGACGGGTTAAAAACATCTTCATCTGTTCGGACGTAGCATTCTGGGCCTCGTCTAAGATCACGAATGAATCATTCAAGGTCCTCCCTCTCATAAAGGCGAGAGGCGCGACCTCTATGATCCCCTGTTCAAGCAGGCGAGATGCATCTTCAAACGACATCATATCATGAAGGGCATCGTACAAGGGACGGAGGTAGGGATTCACCTTTTCATAAAGGTCACCCGGCAGGAAACCCAAGTGTTCCCCTGCCTCGACGGCAGGCCTTGCCAAGACAACCCTGTTCATCTCCTTTTTGATCAGGGCGGATACAGCCATCGCCATCGCGAGATACGTTTTTCCTGTCCCGGCGGGACCGATTCCAAACACAATATCAAACCCTTTTATGCTATCGATATACTTTTTTTGATTTATTGTCTTAGGGGTTATGACCTTTTTCTTGGAGGAGATGCAAACCTCCTCTTTGAATATCTTTTTTAGGTCAACCGACCGGTCCCCGCTCACTATCCTGACGGCGTATTCTATATCGCTGGGGTAGAGGGGGTAATCAGCTTCCAAGAGCCCATAGAGCTGGTTGAGGACCTTTTCCACAAGTTCGACTTCCCAATCTCTACCCTTGAGAAGCACCACATTTCCCCTGAGATTCAAAGAAACCCCAGTCTTTTTTTCTAACAGTCCAAGATGGGTGTTATGCTCTCCGCAGAGACTTTGCATCAATTCATAATCTGGGAAGCTGATCCGCTTGCTGACCATAGAATCTTCTGTAGTGGCAGGCTTATCCAAATAAAAACCCTCTAACCGCCTGTTTCTCCCGATATTTGAACCACAATACGTCTTTTTCGGGGTCTGTTATCAAAATCAAGCAGCACGATCTGTTGCCAGGTGCCCAAGGTCATTTCCCCCTCAATAATCGGTATATGTAACGATGCCCCAAAGATAGCCGCACGCACATGGGAGTAGCCGTTTCCGTCGCCCCACCTTTCATTATGCTCATAATATATATCCTCCGGGGCCATTCTTTCTATGGCCTTTTTCAGATCGTTTATGACACCGCTTTCAAACTCAATGGTCGTAAGGGCGGCAGTCGACCCTGGGATAAAGAGGGTAACGGCCCCGTCCTGCACATTCGATTGTCTGACCTCACGGGCTACCTCTCGCGTCACATCAATAACATCCGTCTTCCCTGT
>CAZACO010000032.1:0-14512 GCA_964483185.1 uncultured Desulfobacteraceae bacterium | reverse complement strand
GAAAAAATAGAACCTGAGCGATATCAGGCCTTTCAGGGTGCCGGCTAAGAGAAAAAGCAACGCAAACGCGAACATGGCAATCTTAATGAATAAAGAACTCTTGGCAGGCCGAACCGAAGTGATCGTCAGTTCTTCACTCCTCAATAAATCCTGATCGAGCCTTTCCTTTTCTCTGCTCAGTGCATCTTCCCCGGTTTCCTCTTTTGTGAGCCTGCTCTCAAAAAGGCCCCCGGACGGTTCACGGGTCAGAAAATTATCTCTTTTTTCCTGCCTGAACGGAACTCCCACCTCTCGGCGAAACGGAAATGAAGGCCGTTCGCTCTCCTGTCCGATTTGAAAAATACGTTCACTGTCAAACCCCCCCACATGATCAAACCCTGTCCCCGTGTCGACCTTCGCCCCCTGATCAAACGCCGCCCTCCTGTCAAATCCAGTTACTTCATCAAACCTGGTTCCTCTGTCAAAGGCCGCTCCTCGGTCAAACCCGAATATGGACGTGCGGACCCCCTCGATCCCTCCTGTAAACGGCTCCACTTGACGGGCAAAGGGTCCTTCCCCTGGCACGCCATCGTCCTTTTCTGAAAAATCGAAAAAGGAACTGTCGTCAATACCGATAGTGCCCAATTGATCAACAATGCGAAAACGGTCGTCAGCAATGATGCCAGGCTCCTCCAACCCCAACCCAACGCCTGAATCGGTATCTGTCCCCGGCATATCGCCAATAGGAGACGCATGTGCATGTACAAGCCACAGGAATAGAGCGCAGATCATTACAGGCAGGATCACAGCTCTTTTCTTCAGGCCATGGTTCAGCACTACGAGACGCCTTTCGTCTTCATCTGTTGAAGCATATTCTTGGCAGAAGCCAGTTCTTTCCCCTCTAAGCCTAACCGGATAGCTTCTCTGAAAGCCTTTCCGGCCCCCGAGAGATCTTTGGATTGATGAAGCGCAACCCCCAAGTGATAATGGAACAGGGCAATCCGGGGCATCTCTTGTACCGCCTCGCTCAAGTATTTTTTGGCAAGGAGGATGGACCCCTTTTTCAGGTAAGCCCACCCCAACGTGTCCCACACGGACGGGCGCTCCGGCATGAGTTCAAAGGCCCTGAGGGCCAGGGCCAGGGACCGGTCAAGGTGTTGATTCCTGTCGGCGTAGAGATAGGCCAGATCATTGGCCGCCGGCCCATACGACCCATCGACCTGGAGAAGGGTTTCATAGACACTCATGGCCCTGTCGAACCGGCCCTCATACTTATAAATTGCCGCCATGTCCATATAGGCCTCGATCTCTTTTGGGTTCCTGTCAATGGCTTTCTGATAATAGACCAGCGCCTGTTTGTATTTCTTCTGTTTTCTCAAGGCCCTTGCCATTAACATGACAGGTCGAACCGATTGGGGATATCTCTTGATCAGATGGTCCAGGAGATCTTCAGCCATCCCATACCCTTCCTGCTTTATCAGAATCGCGGCCTTTATCAGGCCGACCTGAAGGTCCTCCGGTCGCCTTTTCAGATAGGTATCGCACACGTCTATCGCTTTTCCATATGCGCCTTTTGCAGCGTAGATCTTTGCCGTTTCTTCTAAGGCACTGAGAGAATCAGGATTCCGATTCAATATTTCGCCGAACACCTTCAAGGCATCGTCCAATTTCCCTTGTGCCTTGTAGATCTCTGCAAGATGGAAACGTATATCGACCGTGGAGCGCCCGTTGTTAATCAGGTACCGGTAGTCGGAGGCTGCCGCCTCATAATTCTTGAGCCGCAGATAGACCGCCGCACGGAGGGCCCTGGCCTGTTGATTGTCAGGCTGAGGAGCCAGAATTTGATCAAGTTCGTCCAAAGCCAGCAGGAATTCGTCCCTCTTGAAATAGATATAGGCCAGTGCCAAACGGGCCTTTGTAGAACCCGGTCGCTTTTCAACGGCCCGCATGATCTCAGGCAGCGAGAGTTCATATTCCTGGTCTTTCAGAAAGCTCAATCCATAAAAATAGTGACCCTCTGCCGATTCAGGATCGAGTTCGCGGGCATTCTGGATTTCTGCTCTGGCTTCGTCCGTGTTTCCTTCCCTTATCCACAGAATCCCGCGGAGCAGGTGGGCCCTGGCATCGTCTGGCGCCTTAACAAGCATCGCTTCAATGTGTTTCAGGGCGTCGTCATAGCGCCCCTCGGCCATATAGACCTCGACGATTCTGGTCCTAACCTGCCTCAGCCGCGGCCATTTCCTTGAAATCCTGTCATAGGCTTCCCGGGCCTGGGGGTACATTTTCAGAAAGAAGAGGTAATCCCCCAGAAGCATCCGGAGATCGTGGTCGTCAGGAGATATCTCCACAGCGGCCTCCAGGTGGCGGAGGGCAGCCTTGTAGTTCTTTCGCTTATGCTGAATCAAAAACAGGCTGTGATTCAAATCGGCGTCCTTAACACCTCTTCTCAGGGCTTCTGTCACAGTCTCCTCAGCCCTCTCCAACCGATCTTTGCGCATATAGAACCGGGCAAGAGCCACATACGGGGCAGCCGCGTCAGGGAAGTCGTGCCGGATTTGATCGAGTACCTTTTCCGCCAGAGGATATTGTCCGACTTTCTCGTAGAACCTGGCAAAGGCGAGCCGGATGGATATATCACCGGGATGGACGGCCGCCGCCTTTTCCATCACCCTTCTTGCCGCGCTCACATCTCCCATGTTCAAGAGCGAATCGCTCAAGTAAAGGCGGGTTCCAGGATCTTCTCCCCGACGTTCGACCAGCTCCCTGTAAAGCGGAACCGCCTTATCATATGCCCCTCTCTGGTAAAACAACCGGGCAAGCGACCTCTTCGCCTCTGCAAGACCGGGATCCTCCCTCAAGGCGGCGCTGAATTCTCTTTCTGCCAGGTTCATCTGTTTCGATTTCACATAGAGTCGTCCCAGCTGGTAATGCGCCTTCGCATGTCCGGGACCTTTTTCAATCGCCTCCTGAAAATAGACGAGGGCGTCATCGATCCTTTTCTCATCTAAGGCGTTGAGCCCGGATTCATAAAGTGTCTCCGCTCCTTTTTCACTGTCTACCAAGGAGCAGCCCGATGCCGCCGTTATATAAAAAGGGATAAAAAGAATGATCAGTTTTCTCCAGGGTTTTCCCATTCCCGCTTTTCTGTCCTCCGTCCCTGCCATATCCACAGACGTTCACCAGCAAACACCAACTCATTTGAATGGTTACAATACACTATACTATACTCCGAATTCACCAGGCAAGTTCATACGCCCCGATTCATCTCCTCTTCATTTGCAGAGAAGCCTTAGACTACCATACCACAATATCTCTGAACGCAATTCAAACACCTAAAAATAGACCATCAAACACATAATATTGTCTTGACCATATTTGTCAAGATGAAGTCTTTTGAATTCCCCATTCTTCCGAATTCTACCCTTATTTATCACCAAAATAATGTTTTAACAGACTATTCCAAAGGATTTCTGAAATACAAACCATAGATGTTTCCCTCTCTTAAGGCCTCTTATTCGCCAAAAACTCAAATTTGGCTTGACAGGTATTTCCTATTAAGTAATAATTGGCCACATTCCATATTGGTATAATACGGCCATTCTATAAATAGACAGATCCATCATATTGGAGAAAAGCCATGTCAGTAATCATCACCATCGGGAATCAAAAGGGCGGTGTGGGCAAGACAACGACCGCTGTGAATCTTTCTGATGCCCTGAGCAGGGAAGGCTATCGTGTGTTGGCGTTGGATGCCGATCCACAAGGGAACTGCACATCGATCCTTCTGAAGGAAATCGGGCTGAGGGAGCAGTTTTCCCTGGTGAAGGCATTGGAAGCACCGCTAGAGGACGCGAACCTGTCCTCCATGGCCTGCACCACCTCAAATGATAATATTGATGTTATCCCCAACACCATTCGGTGCATGCTTTGGGAAAGAACCGCCGCAAACACGCCCGATTCTATTCTCGGCTTCCTGAGGCTTGCAAGGCATGATAAAGGACTGAACAAATATGACTTCATCTTGATTGACACGCCACCCAATATCGGCGCCATGGTCAACAATGCCCTGATGCTTTCAGACTATGCTATCATTCCGATTCCGACCTCCGATCAATTTGCACTGGACGGCCTGGCGACCTTCCTGAGAATACTGCAGAATATCCGCAGCCAGAACGGGAAGCTGAAACTGATGGGTGTACTTCTAACCAAGCATGACTCGAGGGCGAACATCTACGTAAAGAACCGGGAAAGGATCATCAATTTCTTTTCCAGTAAAGGGATTAATGTCTTTAAAACCACCATCCGCATCAATGTGGACATCGACCGGGCACACATGAAGCGTAAAACCATATTTGAATTTGATCCGGCCAAGTACGGTGCCAAAGATCATACGGCCTTAGCAAAGGAAATCGTGCAAATTGTCGAGAAAGAAAACGCCAGAAGATAGCAACGGGTCGGAAGTCACGACCCGGGACCTGTTCGGGTCCATCCCCAAACCGATCGATGTCGATCCCTTTGATGGCATTGATATGGAGGGCATCAGCATCCCGAGGTCCAGTACAGAAAAGGAGCCCTCTGAGGACATAGAGCTTTCCAGTGTGAGTCCTATCGAGGGAGTTGACCTGGATGATATCAGTATCCTGAAAAAAAGACCGAGGATCGGTTCAGGGGAGGATGACGCCATCGATAGGATCAATCCCCTTACCGGAATCGACATGAAAGATCTCGGCGTCAAACCGGAAGACCACCAGGACAGTACAGCCCCCCCCCTAGAAGAACCGGCTGGGCAGAGGCATATTCACCCGCGTATGTCCATAGCCATAGGCCAACGTTTCCCCTTGGTCACCATAAAAAAACCGGATAGGGAGAGGCAGGCTCACCCCCCCCCTGAAGAGACACCCGAAAAAGGCGACCTTCTGAGAAGCAGAATGAGTAAGGCCTACAGGTATGCAGAGATCAACAGGATAAGAGAGAATGTGGTCAAGGCCCTTCAGGCGCAAAAACAAAAGACCGTCATGATCACAAGCCCTCACGATAATGCAGGTAATACCTTTCTGGTCTCTGTGTTAGGTTTTAATGCGGCCTATTTTACCAACATGAGCGTCATTCTCATAGACTTGAACATGCGTCGACCTTTTCTCCATAAAGCCTTTGGCGTCACGCTGGCAGGGGGCTTTAATGAAATTGCAATGAACCTGATGGATTGGAGCGATGCCATAAAGGATACAGGACTTGCTGAACTGAAAATCATAACAGCCGGTGAGCCGAGCAAAGAGCTGTCCTTTTTTCTCAATCGCGCCTTTATAAAACATATGATAGATGATATCAGGAATGAGTTTGACCTGGTTGTCATTGACACCTCTCCTGTTCTTATTAGTAACATAAACAATGTGGATCCGGTCTATCTGAGCACGGTTTGTGAGATGGTGATCCTTGTTGTTCAGGACAAGATGACGTCCAAGACCATGCTGCTGGATGCTGTTGATACGATCAAGGACGGGGGCGGCGAGGTTGACGGCATCGTCTATAACAGGCAATTTTGACACCCATGTGAAACGCCCGGACCCTGGCAAATAGTTGAATTGTCGACTAGGGAAAAAAGGAAGCGTCAATTCAATCCCGCCAAATACGGGATTAAGTCTCAAACCCTGTGAAACGTCCAATTTCTAGGCAAACAACAATAACCTGTAGATTATACCCACTTAACGATTCAACTTTTTGACCACCTAACCAAGGCATAAGAAAGGCATTTCGCTAAAGATGAACGGGCAAACAGAAGCGAAGCTGTCGCCGTTAGACATCTCCTTTTTGACGGCAAAATATCTTACGCCGATCCTGGAAAAGAAATGGATTGTCATTGCCTTTTTCATTACAGGCACTGTCATCTCATTCATACTGAGTTCGTTCATCAAGCCCGAATTCTACAGCATTGCCAGCCTCCTGGTCCAGGAGCCTCGTTCCAAGATCTCTTCCGGGACTCAAACCAATCCCATGGCCCCAAGAACGGCCGATCAGACCTATGTCCTTTCTGAGGCGGAATCCCTCAAAAGCGTCCCATTTGTCACAGAAGTCCTTAAGATACTCCCTGAAAAAGTCAAAAAGGATCTGGATATCAATCTGGACCCCTATAACCAGGTGGTCACCGGCCTGAAAAACGTGGCGGAAAACTGGCTCCGCCTCAAATGGCTCAGGTCTTCTGATTCGAAGGATGCCCGAAAGCCCGCGCCCGTCTCTCCTCTCGAAATCAGTAACGAGCGGATCGCTGTCCTTCAAAGCAGAGTCATCATCAAAAGCAAGTCCATAAATGCCATGATCTGGATAACCGCCAGGTCCGCAAACCGATACGTGGCGCCTGTCATCGTCAAAAGCTATATTTCTGTATGGATGGCCAAAAATCTCGAAGACAACAAGCAAGCGATCAGGATTGAGAAAAAGTTCGCCCTGGAACAAAGGAATACTGCCGGTAAGCATCTCAATGAAGCGGCAAAAAAGCTGATGGACTTCAGGAATTATTATGAGATCCCATCCTACCTTGGCCCTAGAGAGGGCCTGGGAGACATGCAACTGCAGTCCGAGTTTGAACAGCTTGAGGCCCAGGTAAAGGGTGCAAAAGAGCGTTTTGAGTACCTGGATAAGGTCTTTCTTAAAATGCAGATGGAGGAAGCAGGGATCGCGGAAAACATCAAAGTCCTGGATGCCCCCACCTCTCCGGGGGCCCCCTCAAAGACAAAAAAGCAGGAGATCCTGCTAATGGGTATCCTTGGAGGATTGGGGGCTGGCGTAGGCATCGTCCTCGCTCTTGATTTTCTCAAGGGCCCTATTCGTCATGAAAAGGACATCACCCGTGCTGTTGACGTTCCCATACTGGGCCATATCCCTAAGATATGACTTTTGCATCGATAGGCTTAACTCAACATTCCAGAAGAAATCCCGGCTTGACAGGGTAAACCACGGTTCCTATAATCCTCAACGTTTACCCACACTGTTCAACGCCATACCCCAAAAACCTCTCATAGCGACCCTGTGGGTGCGGAGATTTCTATGAAGAATGAAACGAAAGCGGTCTTTCACATAAAGTCCATGGCCCTCCTCACCTGCCTGCTCGCCGTGCTGACCCTGGCTTCCTGCGCATCAGGACTCTCCACACGGGCATCCCGGGTATACATGGTTTCCACCCTGCAGATTCAGAAGGTCGAATCCGAGTGTGAATTTCTTGGAAGTGTGACAGGCGCGTCCTTTCTTTGGGGCGGGTGTTGTCTGTCCTACTTGGCATGGCGTGACGTCGCTTACAACAATGCCTTGAATGAACTGCTTGACAATGCCGCCGAAATCGGCGCAACGCACGTTTTTGTCAATTTAGGGACAGGTGAGGGCCTGCGGGGAGATGCCTATCGATGCACCTATTGCCGGAGACCTGACGGCAACCCGGACACGGCCTATTGTCAAGGACCTGACGGGAATCCGGATGTCGGTTACTGTACAGATTCTGACGGCAACCGGGTTGGTCAGGCTGTATGTGAAGGCGCCCAAGGAAAAGACAAGGCTGAATGTGAAAAGAACTGCGGGAAGTGGATCTCCGAAATAGGTGAAACGGCGTGCAAGGAAAAGGGTCACAAATGGTTGCCCAAAGCAGAAAATCCAGACGACTGTCAGGCCAAAGGGGGGATTTGGATCCCTGTTGCAAAGGATCAGATCACATGCGAAGGCAAAGGCGGCCTCTGGGTCATCGACACAGACATTATTCGCCCTCAGCCTGAGGGACCAAAAGGCAAGAAGTAACCCAAATCACAACAACAATTATTGAATAATTTTGAATAATATGACCTGGATGGGGTTATTTCTCAATATGCCGTAGTTAAATAAAAGGCCTACGCCGCCTGCCGGAATCCGGATTGCAGGATGCGTGAAACCTCAAATGGCCCTGAAACATTTCTCGAGGTCAAAGGCATCTGCGGGCAGGACTGAATTTCTTGAAGTCCCGCCCGGCGGGATTTCCCGTGAGGGTTTTATCTTAGGAACATTGAGCTGATACAAATGGGGTTCAAATGTCAAAATCCATAGTGTTAGGCCTATCAATCCTGTTCGTATGGATCATCTCGTGGGGCTGTGAGCACCGGACCCGCTGTTATGATGACCGTCAACCTATGGCAGGGTTGGGGATCTCATTTTGTGAGCCCCGGACCTACCACTATAACCCTGATGATACCGATCGTTACTATACCCCGGAACAAATTCAGATAAAACCAGGAATGATCCTCAACCCTGAATTCAATATTTCAAAAACGGTCACGATTATCAATGCCCAAACGAATACGGATTGGAGACGATTAGGTGCGTTTACGCACCGATGGTGGGGAAACCTGAGGATGTGGACAGACACGGCCGTAGCCCTTGTGACGAACGAGCTCAAAAAGAGAGGCGTTGCGGTCAAGGAAGAACTTCCCCTGATCCTCAGGCTGGATATGGTTTCTGACAAAAAGGCTCCTGTTCTGTTTGGGGTCCTTTCAATGGGATGCCTCCTGGATACGGATAGAGATGGGGTCCCTCAATACTTGGACAGGTGCCCGAACACCCCGCAGGGCGTAAAAGTGGACAGTCGGGGGTGCCCTTTGGATACAGACGGAGACGGTGTCCCCGATCACCGTGACCGGTGCCCCAAGATACCCCGAGGTTTTATGAATGACAGGATGGACGACAGAACCAGGGAACCCGGCATTCCAGGAGACGTATCAAAAGATATGTTCGGGCCATCTGAAGCCTTCCTTATCAGTTCAAGACCGGCCGACACCATCATCGACCTGTTCAAGAGCGCGCTTGAAAGGGGAGGCACCTCCATAGACAGGGACACGCCTGACATGCTCAGTTTCTATGCGACTGCTTCGGAATGGGCAACCCGGTCCAAATCAATCAAGACAGCCTTGAAAAATGAGGGCATTCAACTTACAGAAAGGATGCCCAGGGTACTCCAGCTGGCCATTACAGATGTATCTTTGATCTGGGAGCCCAGGAAGATCGGGTGCCGACTGAACCTCAGGGTGATAACCGGCGACGGTGACATACTGGACTTTCAGGGAACCAACTTCGCCATTGACCTCGACGATAGTTGTGACGGAGCCGTTACCAAAGAGGTGACGGCCATGTTCAACAATGCCCGGATCCGCAGTTACCTTGCCGCGCCAACCGAACCCAAAGACTCTGACTGCGATGGAGTTCCCGATGAGATAGACGAATGCCCCGGCACACCCCTCGGTGTTAAGGTGGACAGCAGAGGCTGCCCCTTAGATACAGACGGAGACGGCGTGCCTGACTACCAGGACAAATGCCCCGGCACCCCGAAAGGCGTAAACGTGGACAGTCGCGGCTGTCCGCTGGACACAGACAGTGACGGCGTTCCCGATTACCGGGACAAATGCCCCGGCACCCCGAAAGGGGCAAGGGTCGACAAGGAGGGTTGCTGGGTCATTCATGAGGCCTTTTTTGATTTTGCCAAATACGAGATCAAACCCCGGTTTTATCCGATCTTTGATGAAGTCGTCGCTGTATTGAATAGCAACCCCTCTTTGAAAATAGTGATCGAGGGCTATACAGACAATATCGGGACCGAGGCATACAACCAGAAGCTCTCCGAGGAACGGGCAAAGGCGGTTAAGACGTACCTGGTTAAAAAGGGAATCCAAAGCAACAGGCTTTCGACTGTGGGATACGGGTTTTCAAGGCCCGGGGCCACCAACAAAACCAGTGCCGGCAGGGCTTTAAACCGGAGGGTCAAACTGGAACCCTTGCCAAACCAGGCAAAATAATTTCGCTAAAACTCCCAGCTATAAGGATGCGGCTTTGATACGGTGAACGTGAATGTAACTCGGTTGTCCCCGTATTCATTATTGGGATCGTCGCTGGTCCGTCTCCGATGCGCATATCCCAGATCCGCGTAAAACCAGCGGAGAAACCGGTATCTTACCCCGCATCGACCACCAACGGTATTGTCGTCTTCCTCTTCTTGAAGGGCATAATCGTTTTTGCGGTAATCGACGCCGGCATAGGCCTGAAGGTCCTGCACAGGTTCATACTCGATGCCCGCCTCGCCTCCCCAGTACCGTGTAAAGGCCCGGGGTTCTACCTCCATGAAGCCTTCGTCCCAACCGCTCCGGGCCGCCACAAAGGCCCTTCCCCGCTTAAACCTCTTTTCGAACCTGCCGATGTATGAAAGCCCGCTGTTAATGTCCATACCGGTTGGAATGAAATAGCCGACATCCAGGGCCAGGGTCATCGAAGGGGAAAAACCGTATTCAAATCCCACACTGCCGTCATGCACATGGTAGCTTTGCACATGGTAGCTTGCGGGTATCCCCTTGAAGTTCCTGTTGGCGAAACCGTAATGCGCGTGTATCGTGGAGCGACGGCCAAATCGATGCATATAGGCCACAGCAACGTCCTGGGCATCAAGGTCCACATGGCCAGGGCCGTAAGTCTGCCCCTGGGTATAATCAAATCGTCTATATTTATACTCGAATTCGAAACCGTCTTTCTTATGGAACCAGTAGGACAAGCGCACATAGGGGCTCTGTTCTGTAACGTCTTCCAAGGAAGGGTCCTGATTGTCCAAAAAGGCATGCCTGTATCCTACGGAAAGGCGGCTTTCCGGACCGAAATGGTAGTCCAGACTGGCATCGAAATCGTTTCTCTGATAAGGGGTTGGGGTATGCCGGATCCGTTGGGATCTCAAATCCGGAGCAAGCTCCTCGCCAAAGAGGTCATTTGATTTGAGATAGTTGTCCGACAGGTTGAACGTAAGGCGCCTGCTCAATCGCTGCCAGAACTTAAGGCGGCCGTTGTGTCTCACAAAATCGTTCTCGGAGTACTTATTATATCTAACCCAGCCAAATGTATACTCAAGCTCCAGACCGTTTCTGCCTGAATCGAAACTCATCATAATTCCGGGCGATACCGTCGTTATGAAATCGCCCTTTTTATTGTTCCTGTACAAAAAGATATTGTCATCGTATTCTCCTCTGATGCTTATCTTCGGGGTAATCTTGACACGGTATCGCTTCGAGGGTGAACTCATGGCCCCGCCAGCGGATCCGATGCCCACCCCCTTGCCAGACCCCGTCGTTCCTCCTGCGGCGGCTGAACCGGGTTTGCCCGGCCCCTGATCCATGAGAGGCGTTTGTGTTCTCTCCCCTTCACGAATATTATCGATCGGGTCCACGTGTTCGGCTTTATCCTCAACAAATTGAGTTTTATTGATCAGAATAGAAGCATCAGATTGGGCGTGAATTGATGGTGCGGATCTACGAGGGGACAAAACCTGAAGCCGAGGGGGTCTCTTCCGCGGCCTCCGTGGGACCTCACTGGCCTTGTCATAGATATTGACCACCAGCCGGTAGGGGGCTTCCATCAAAAACGACCGGACCTCCGAGTAGTCTTCGGGAAGCCCGATGCGAACCGCAAGACCCTCTCCGGAGGTCTCCAGTTTCACCCAAGAATCAAATGTCTTGTATTTACGAAATGGGGGCAGTTGGGTTGACACATCCCAAAGATTGAAATGGATCTCATTTCCATCGATCACCGGCCCGTCAAAGCGAATCTTATCCGAAGACTGGAAAACGATGGAGGCATAATCCTGGTGTCGCCCCCCCCGGATGGTCTCTAAAATAATTACAGGTCTCTCATGCGGATTTTTTAAAGGCAGGTTCTGTGCCAGGAGCGGCCGGGCAAACCAGGAACCGAACATCATCGACAAATAAAAGGTGGCGGGGATCAGATGCGCAAGGGCCACAAAGCCCGCAATTAGGATACATGTTTTCCCTGATATTGTCTTCAATTCCGCTACTCATCCAAGGGCCCCATCCTCGCCCCATCCTCTATGCTCTTTGCGCCATGCGCGCCCTCCGCTCTGCGCCCTCCGCTCCCGGTCTTACGGGACATAGATCGTGTCATCGGGCTGAATATATATATTCCGCTCAGGGACCCTCCCGGCAATCCCGTTTTCAAGACTGTACCGGAAACTCTCCTGCTTCCCATTTACCACGCGAATGATGGTTATATTCTCCGAGTCCGCCCATTCGGTCAGGCCGCCGGCCAACGATATGGCTTGAAAAAGGGTCATATTGTCGGCCAATTTATATTGTCCGGGGGTCTTGACCTCTCCCACTGCGTAGAACATCTTGGCCCCCTCCGGTTCGAAGATCTTCAGCTCCCTGAATTTGACATAGACCGTATCCCCGTTTTTGATTACGGGCAGCGGTTCATCGCTTTCTTTACTAAAAAACAATTGCATGTTATATGTCTGATCGATTTTGCCCTCCCTGATGATAATGATCTTAGTCAGGTCAGCGTCATCTGTTTCTCCGTTTGCCAGAATCATCAGGTCTAAGAGGGTCATGTCTTCCTTGGGCTCATAAGTCCCGGGGTTGTGGACAGCGCCAAAGATCCGTACCTTCTGTTTGACATCCTTCTCCAATCTTTCGGTGGGCGGGGTCCAGGGCATGAGGGTTCTTTTGACGTTCCCGAAGTTGGGAGAAATCGGCACGAACAGGATATCGTTTTCATGGAGCGGGGTCAGGAGCCTGGGATCACCGGTTATGGTAAACTGGTACAGGTTGATCTTTAAACGTTCGGTCGAATCTCCCCTTTTTCTGAGAATTCTGGCATCGCTCATGATGGCCCCATCCACCGCGCCGCCGGCCACGTTGAGGGCGGCCTGAACATTGGCTCCCTCTCTCACGACATATGTGCCAGGGTTTGTGACGTGGCCCAAAACCTGAACAAACTGCCGTTTTTCAATAATGCTGACCTCCATTTTGGAGCCGCGCGCAAGATACTTGGGAAGCTTTTTTCCGATGGCCTCGTTTATCTGGACTGTCGTGAGGTTGTTGACATAAATATGACCTACATCCGGGATGTACACGTACCCATTATTGTCAACTTCGAACTGGTTCAGCTTATAGACCCTATCCTGAAAGTACTGATCTTTCCCTTCTCCCCGTCCAGGCACATTGATGAAGAGTAAATCGCCGCTATCCACCTTTTTCTGGTACACATCCGGAGTGGGTACGATCAGAACATCATTGGGCTGAAGAACGATCTTGCCCTCCCCTATCCGGGTTTCCCTGTACCCATCCTTAGTTTTCCGCCCGAGCTTGATCCCGGAATAGGTGACCCCCTCCAACAGCCCGCCTGCAGTTCGAATCAGTTCTTTCAGGGTGATGGTCGCCGGGACATGATACCAGCCCGCATAGTGGACACCGCCCGTTATCTGGACATATCGTTCGCTTTCGATCAACTTTATGGAGATCTTTTCCCCTTTGCCGACAAACTTGATGAAATTCGGCGTCAATTCTCGCTCCAGGGTAGCGAGTTTCAATCCTTGAACCGAAATCTTGCCGATACTCATCATATAGATGTTACCATCCGGGGCAACATCGTAGTTGCGACTCATTTCCGGCTGGCCGGGAACCGTTATCTCTAATGTATCACCGGCTGACAGCAGACCGGAATCTTCCGTATCCATAGAAAAATCAGCAGGAATATCTTTCTGCTCATGAACAGTTTCTACGGCCAACGGTTTCGGCGCAGGCAATTCCTGGCCCTTGCCAGGCTTTTCTTTCTTGCCATCAATCTGGTCGGAGGCTTTGGCAGGCCTGGCAGGTGGGGCCTCTGGAAGCGCAGCCACTTCATTGGAAAAAGAGCTTTCAGGCCCCTCGGCCGTGTCAAAAGCAGTCACAGCAAAGAAATAATCTTTATTGTCTGTCAGGCCGTGGAGCGTCATCTCGGTAATGGTGCCGCCCACAATAACGGGGGGAGGGCCTTCATCCGCATAATCGGCCGGATCCGGGTTGTAAGGCGGACCGGATTTCGTATCATAGTAGATCTTATAGCCGCCAGGTGCGGGGCCTTTATGGGGATCCCACGTAAGGGTGATATCCTTTGTCTTCCCCTCGCTGGCAGAGCCTTTTTTGGTATGGGAAATAGGCGTTCTTTGAATGGGTTTGGCGGAAGATTCCGGGACAGAGGCAGGTTTACTGCTGTCTATCGGTTCAGCAACGGCCATGGCATGGGCCTTGGTCTCCACAACGATCATGTCCAAACCCATGTTTTTTGAGCTAAAAACCTGTTTCTTGTCTAAGGCCTCTTTCTTCGTAAGGAAAGGCCCCAAACAAACCCGGTACCAGAGGCCTTTGCCAGGGACCTGGGTACCTTCAACAAAGGCACTGCACTGAGAATCGATCAGGCCTCTGACAACTTTTGCCGCATAGTTTTCAGCATTGCCTCTATTTTTGAAGGAACCTACCATGAGGCCAAACTCGGCATACGCGACGGATGTGAACAGAACCATCAGCAGCAACTGCCCCATAACCTGAAAAAGGCCTCTTTTCATGCCATGCATCCTGTTCTCTTGTCTATGTTGTCAAAAGGTGAAAGCCCCAAAGCCTGACATTACACTATATTTATAATAAATTCGGCAACAAATGGCAACAATCATATGCATTCAGATGGCAAAATAATTTTGGACCGAATAATTAAAGGGAAA
>CAZACO010000031.1:4222-14566 GCA_964483185.1 uncultured Desulfobacteraceae bacterium | reverse complement strand
CACGAAGAAAAAATTCGGGAAGCCAAGGTCAGGGAGGCCTTGTCAACCCACGGCCTGGAGTAATGAGTCATCGTACCCCGGGCCTGTGCAGACGTCTGTAGGGCCCGGGTCTATCTCCAAACAGCCCAGTGTGATCTGAATGGATCAGGAAAAGAAAACGCACAGCGGGTACTACTATTCCCTGACCCGGAATATTCTTCTGGTTGTCATCTTTGTTGCGATCACGCCGATGATCGTAGTCAGCAGTATTATCCTCTACCAGTTCGATATCTCCTACCACGAAAAGGTCCAGGCCCACCTAAAAGAGTTGGTCCTCAAGCATAAACAGAATATTGACGTTTTCCTGAAAGGAAAATTGGGCGACATCCGTTTTCTGGCCAGGACCTTCACCTATGAGGAACTGAGCAATGAATCCTTTCTGCGGGACAGGCTTGAGCTCCTGCAGCAGATCTACGGCCCTGTGTTTGTGGACCTGGGCGTCATCAATTCCCAGGGCCTCCAGGTCGCCTATGCAGGGCCGTTCAAGCTCGGGAAGGCGCTCTATGCCAATTCAGAATGGTTTCAGATGGCCATGAAAAGGGACTATGTCAAGAGCGATGTCTTTCTGGGTCTTCGGGGCCTGCCCCACTTCATTATCGCCGTAAGGGAGAACTGGAACGGCGACCCCTGGATATTGAGGGCCACCATCGATTTTGTGGCCTTTAATAATTTGGTGGAGAATATCCGCATCGGAGAAACCGGGTTTGCCTTTATTCTGAATAAGAAGGGCGAATTTCAGACCAAGCCCCTGTATGACCTGGTCCCCAATAAGGTGCCGTATGATGACTGTTTCAAGAACTGCAAAGAATGCAAAGATGGGATCTGCGTCATGGAGAGGAATGATGAGGCAGGCAAGCCGGTTATCTATGTCTCGGCCCTGCTGAAACATGGCGACTGGCTCCTGATCTACCAGCAGAAGGCCTCGGATGCCTATTCGGACCTGCACAGGACCCTGAGGGTCACCATTGGCATTATCCTGCTGGCCGGCATATGCATTGTGGTCACCGCCTTTATCCTGTCAAGGCGGATGGTCAGCCGCGTTGCCGAGGCGGATCGGGAAAAGGAAATGATTACCGAGCAGGTGGTGGAAACCGGGAAGCTGGCCTCGGTGGGGGAACTGGCCGCGGGCATTGCCCATGAAATCAACAACCCGGTGGCCATCATGGTGGAAGAAGCGGGCTGGATAGAGGACCTCCTGGAAGAGGAGGAATTTAAGGAAGGCAAAAACCTGGATGAGTTCCAGAGGGCATTGGGCCAGATCCGGAGCCAGGGAAGACGCTGCAAGGAGATCACCCACAAGCTGCTCAGTTTTGCGAGAAAGACCGATTCGCGGATCAATGATGTTCAATTGAATGATCTGGTCGAGGAGTTGATCGCACTGTCTGAACAGAGGGCCAAGTACAGCAATGTGACGATTCATACCCATCTTCAGAGAGATCTTCCCACCATACAGGTTTCTCAGACCGAATTACAGCAGGTCCTCCTCAACCTGATCAACAACGCGCTCGATGCCATGGAAAAAAGGGGGGGGACCTTAAACGTATCGAGCCGGTTAGACGGGGAGTTTATCATCGTGAAGGTGGCGGACAATGGACCTGGAATTCCTGGCGCCAACCTGGCCAGGATATTTGATCCGTTTTTCACCACAAAGCCGGTCGGGAAGGGCACCGGACTGGGTCTGTCCATCTGTTACGGGATAGTAAAAAAACTGGGCGGGGACATTGAAGTCCGGAGCACCGTTGATGCGGGGGCCACGTTCCTTGTCAAGATTCCTGTCCACGGAGGCCAGCAGGCGGCAACAACAGCTTGAGTTTTATCCGTTCGACGGCAAGGGATATGGTTCCCCTGACCAATTCATGAGGACCCTGATGATGGCAGACAGGGGCGAAAGCCAAAAGGAAACGATTCGAGTCCTTCTTGTAGATGACGAGATAGGGTTCACCGACATCCTTGCCAAGAGACTTGGCAAGAGAGGCATGATGGTTATGCCTGTCTACACGGGGACTGCGGCCATCCAGGCCATCAGAAAAAAAGATTTTGACGTGGCAGTCCTGGACCTCAAGATGGAGGACATGGATGGCATTGAGGTCCTCAAGATCTTCAAGAAGGCCTATCCTGAAATGGCGGTCATCATGCTCACCGGCCACGGTTCGGAACAGGCCGCAAGGGATGGGCTTACGCATGGGGCCTTCGATTATCTCACCAAGCCATGCGAATTGGAAGACCTGGTAAAGAAGATTCACGAAGCTGCTCGACAAGGGGGGGGTGGTTCCATTGGACGGAGTTAGCGTTTTACTTGTGGATGATGAGGAAGAGTTCGTAAACACGTTGACCAAACGGATGAACAAACGAAATGTCAAGGCCTCAGCGGTCAAGAGCGGCGAGGAAGCCCTCGGATTTTTAGAGCAACATCCCACGGACGTGGTTGTGCTGGATGTGAAGATGCCGGGGATGGACGGCATCCGGGCACTGAGGGAAATCAAGGAACGATATCCGTTGACTGAGGTGATTATGCTGACCGGTCATGCCAATGTGGAGGTGGCGATTCATGGGATGGAATTGGGAGCGTTCGATTATCTCATGAAGCCGATGGCGATCGATGATCTCCTTTACAAGATCCAGGATGCCTGTAAAAGGAAGTCCCTCCACGAAAAGAAGATCGGTGAACGGGCCGGCGTTTCCACTGAAACTTGAAACTGGCCTCCGGCTCCACTTCCAGGTCGGAGGGTAGATCCTCCGGCCGGGAGAGATGCGGGTCGAGGGTCCCATGTGACGTAAGGAATCCTCCAACGCGTTAAAATCTATTATGAAACTGGAAACTCGAACCCTCAATCCTTCTATGAAACTTCATGAGATCGAAGTCTCCTGATCGATCCAACTGACTGCCCCGATCCCGCCCGAAAGCGGGGAAACGGGAAACCTGAAACCTCGTTCCGCAACCCGTAACCCGGATGAAACTTCATCACGCATAGTTTCTTTTTCGATCAGGTTCGTTGAATCTGGGAAAGGAGCAAACTGAAAATGAATTTCTTCAGAGAATGGGGAAAATTTATGATGATGGGCGCGAGAGCCCATGCGAGATGGGAGATTGATGTATCCAATACCATCCTTGGAGACAGAAAGCGGTTGATCATACTTGGTTTGCTTACCGTCCCCGTCATATGGGGGGGAATTGCATTTGCCGAACAGATCGGCACGGCCCTGCCCGAATTACTGGGCGGCAAGAAGGCCTACAGCCCGGCCTTTTACAGCACGGGGATCTTCATTGTGTCCATACTGATCGGCCTTGGGGCCGGCCTGATTACCGGATGTATCGGCGCCGGCGGCGGTTTTATCATTGCGCCTGCCCTCATGAGTGCCGGCATCAAAGGCATCCTGGCCGTGGGCACAGACCTTTTCCATATCTTTGCCAAGGCAATTATGGGGAGCGTCATCCACCGGAAGTTAGGGAATGTCTCGGTCCCCTTGGCCGCCGTCTTTCTGATAGGCGCCATCATCGGTGCGACCGTTGGAGGGGTGATCAACCGGGTCCTCTACGAGATCAACCCTGTTCTCAGTGATGCGTTTATTACGACCATTTACTCCCTCATGTTGGGGTTTCTGGGCGCGTACGCCATGACAGACTTCCTCAAGGCGAGAAGGGCCGATAAGGGCGTTCATGCCCCCCATGGCGGTGGAGATGCCCACGGGGGGAGAGATGAAGGGGTGGAAATGAGCAGCCTACCCAAAAAACTCCAGTCCATGAAAATACCCCCCATGATAAAATTTGATTACGACCTGGCCCCGGGGGGGAGAAGTATTTCATGGGTGTTCTTGGTCCTCAGCGGTGCGCTTGTGGGGCTGGCCGCTGGCATTATGGGGGTTGGCGGCGGCTTCCTGACATTCCCGATTTTTGTATACATGTTGGGTGTCTCCTCCATGACCACGGTGGGGACCGATATCTTCCAGATTGTATTTACGGCAGGCTACGCGGCCATCAGTCAATACGCCATCTACGGTTTTATTTTCTATACCCTGGCAATGGGCATGTTGTTGGGGTCGCTCATAGGTATCCAGGTCGGCGCCATGGTGACCAAGGTCGTCCCCGGCATCACGATCCGGGGATTTTACGCCATGGCCGTCCTGGCCGGTTTTGTGAACCGGATTTTTGCCCTGCCGGCCAAGTTAGGGGAAATGGGTGTCATCCCCATATCAAGGCAGGCAGGTGCCGTTTTAGAGACGATCGGCGTCTGGGCCTTTTTCATTGTCATCGGAGGGTTTTCGGCCTGGGTGATCGGCACGTTTCTGGGCAATATCGGTGTCCTGAAGGGAAAGGAGGGAGGATCATGATCGCGAATAAGAAGAAATTTTCCGGCGGCCTTGTCTTGTTGCTGACGTTTTTGGTGGTTCTGATCATCATATTCTCCCCCGTGTTCAAGGGCCAGAATGGTTTAGAGTACTTAGACGCCCTCTATAATTCCATATCAAAGGGATCGGCCTACTACATACCAAAAGTCAAAGACGAAGCCGCCAGGTTCACCGGTCAATCGATAGACGTAACCCTGAGTATGGGGTACGAGAAGCAGGCTGAACAGACGGCCCTCTTATTCAGGAAAGGGGGCGCATCCGTCAATGTTGCCGGGGACTCCCTGCGGATCACCGGCGATTTGGGCAAGATCCTTGAAAACAGTCTCGTTGACTCGGATAACATGTATAATAATAAAGGAAAAGCGGTCTCAGAGAAATATGGCTATAACGAGAGACAGGTCCTTTTTAACTGGTGGAAGGCCCTGAATGCGATGGATAAGGATTTGAAGAAACAGAAAAAATTCAAGGAGGCCACGGTCGCGGCCTTGGTGGTCCAAAAGGGGATAGAGCCCTCCTACAACTATTACAAGATCGAACCTCAGAGGATTTCTGACCGGTTTGGGATCGTGACCTTCTCCCTGGTTTTTTATGTAATCTACACCTTGTGGTACGGCTTTGCTATTATGTATATGTTTGAGGGATGGGGCCTGAAGCTGGAACATTGAGGGATTGACGATTGACGATTGACGATTGAGGGAAGCGGGACACATCTTAAAAAGGCTAAAGGCGAACGGTATGATGACGGCCTTTAGCCTTTTTTTCGCATTTCCTCGAACAAGAATCGATACGACTGAACCTGAAATCGGTAACGAGTCACCAGCAACCAGAGATATTCCATGGACCGCATACTGGATGTCATAAGGGGTTTCTTCTCAAAAGTCGAGCAGGGGGGCGAGACGAATGCGGAAGCGGTCCGCCATGACTTCAAGACCCGGTATCATCATTTCAAGCTCCTCTTGAATGCCAATAACAAGGCCCTCGAGATTATGGCGGAAATGGAGGAGGGCCTCAGGGGGACAAAACCCTTCGGCATGACCTTTGTTAGGTCGCGGTGCACCGCCGTGTCCACCAGTGTCTGGCAGATCAGCAAAAACCTGAACGATCTCGCCCCTGGAAAATATGAAGACCTCTATAACCGTTTTAAAGAGATCCAGTTGAAGATCAACCCGTTTATTACCCAGCGCCGTGTGGCTAAGGATGGGCCGCTGGTGCTCCCATTGAGTGCAGTGGACAAGGATATGGCAGATCAGGTGGGGAGCAAGATCGCAAATCTCGGGGAGCTCAGGAATCGGCTTGGTATGCGGGTCCAGAACGGGTTTGCAATCACTGCAAGGGGCTACTACCGGTTCATGGAACATAACGAGCTTCAATCCGAGATAGATCGCCGTATCCAGGCCACCAACGTGGAGCGTCTCGATCAACTTCATGCCCTCAGCGCTGCCATCCGGCAGTTGATTATCGGGTCTCCCCTTCCGGAAGATCTCAACAATGCCATTTCAGAGCAGTACCGGCACCTGGAGGAAACGGATGGGAAAGGCGTCAGGGTCGCCGCGCGGAGCAGCGCCCTGGGAGAAGACTTTGTCGGGACATCATTTGCAGGCCAGTACCTCTCGGAGTTGAACGTGTGTAGCGAATACATGCCGGATGTCTACAAGGAGATTGTCGCCAGCAAGTACGGGCTGGCGGCAATGGCCTATCGTCTGAACCGGGGCATCCGGGACGAAGATGTGGCCATGTGTGTCGGATGCATGAGCATGGTGGACCCGGTTTCCGGGGGTGTCCTCTATTCCAGGAACCCCCTCAATATCCGCGACGATGCCATTGTTATCAACTCGGTCTGGGGGTTGCCCAAGTCGGTTGTTGATGGGAGTGCTGCTTCTGATCTTTTCATTGTCTCCCGGGATGCGCCGATGAAGGTCCTTCGGAGGGAGATCGCATTGAAAGATGAGAAGTTTGTGTGTTACGCAGATGCGGGGATCTGCCGATTAGATGTCACCGGAGACGATAAGGGGGAGGCCTCCCTGCGGGATGATCAGGCCCTGGAACTGGCTCGATTGGCGGTAACGCTGGAAGAACATTACGGCGCACCCCAGGACATCGAATGGGCGATTCAAGAGGATGGTTCCATCGTCCTGTTGCAGTGCCGGCCCTTGCAGCAGGCTGAAACATCTCGTACCCGCGACCGCCAAATGTCCCTTGAAGAGGAGCCTGGACCGGTTATTCTGAAAGGCGGGGTTTCGGCGAGCCCGGGAACAGCGGCAGGCCGGGTGTTTATTGTCAAAAAGGATGTGGATATCCTCCAGTTCCCAGAGGGCGGTATTCTGGTGACGGCCCAGGCCTTGCCCCGATGGGCCTCTTTGATGAACCGGGCGGCTGCCGTGATTACGGAGAAGGGAGGCGTTACCGGTCACCTTGCCAATGTAGCCAGGGAGTTTGGCGTCCCGGCCCTCCTCGGGGTGGAAGGGGCCATTAGGCGGATGAAGAACGGGCAGACGGTGACCCTCGATGCCAGCGGTCAGCGGGTATACGAAGGAAAGGTCGAATCCCTGCTTGAAAACGGAAAAGATGTGAAGAACCTTATGGAGGGGAGCCCGGTCTATGAGGCACTGAAGGGGGCTTCGCAGCATATCGTCCCCTTAAATCTCTTAGATCCCGACGCCCCGGCCTTTGTTCCCGAGAACTGTCAGACATTGCATGATATTACGCGTTTCTGCCACGAAAAGGCCGTGCATGAGATGTTTCGGTTCGGGAAGGATCACCGGTTTCCTGAACGGTCCAGCAAGCAGCTTTTCTGTGACGTCCCGATGCAATGGTGGGTCTTGAACTTAGATGACGGATTCAAGGAAGAGGTGCGGGAGAAATATATCAGATTAGAAAATATTGCGTCTATTCCGATGTTGGCCCTGTGGGATGGAATCACTGCGGTGCCGTGGGAGGGCCCCCCGCCGGTTGACGGAAAGGGATTTATGTCGGTCATGTTTCAGGCAACGACAAACAGGGCGTTGGTGCCTACGGTACGTTCAAAGTTAGCCAACCGGAACTACTTCATGATTTCAAAGAATTACTGCAGCCTTAATTCGAGACTCGGTTTTCACTTTTCCAGTGTAGAGACCCTGGTCAGTGACCGATCCATTGAAAACTATATCAGCTTTCAGTTCAAGGGAGGGGCCGCGGACTATGACAGAAGATGCAAGAGGGCGCTTTTTGTGGGAGATATCTTAGAAGAGCATGGCTTCAGGATAGAGTTGCGTAAAGATCATATCCTTGCCCGCTTGGAGGATCAGGACGAAGATTTCATGAAAAAGCGGCTCAAGATAATCGGTTATTTGACCATCCATACAAGGCAGCTGGACATGATCATGTCCAACGACAGATCGGTGAACTACTACCGGTCAAAAATACGAAAGGATATTGGGGAATTATAGCGCTCGAAAAATTGCGCATCATTTCATTCTTACCATAATCGACCCTAATCAGAATTGCTGTCAGACCATTAAACTTATTGCAAAATGGCTACAATGTAGTTACGATTGCCAGGTTTTTGAAATTCCAAACTCAAGGAGACATCCTATGACTGATGCTCTAACAGGGGCTGTCCTGGTCGCAGGGGGGGGGATTGCCGGTATGCAGGCGGCTCTGGATCTGGCCAGTTCTGGATACTATGTATATCTTCTGGAGAAAGGGCCGTCTATCGGCGGGGCCATGGCCCGATTAGATAAGACCTTCCCCACCAATGATTGTGCCATGTGAATCATATCGCCCAAACTGGTCGAGGTCGACCGGCACCTGAATATCGAACTGATCACCTTGGCTGAAATTACCGCGATTAAAGGAGATGCAGGAAATTTTGAGATAGAGGTCTTCAGACATCCACGGTATGTGGATATGGACAAATGCATCGCATGCGGAACCTGCTCGGAAAAATGTCCGAAAAGGGTTGGAGACCCTTTCAACGAGAACTTGATCAAACGTAAGGCCGCCTATGTCGAATATGCCCAGGCAGTCCCTCTCAAATATGCCATTGATAGCGAGAATTGCATCTATTTCAAGAAGGGAAAATGCCGGGCCTGCGAAAAATTCTGCCCCACGAAGGCCATCAATTTTGATGAGAAGGAAGAAAGCCTGATCATCCGTGCGGGCGCTGTTATCCTTGCCCCAGGGTTTACCCCGTTTGACCCGCGCCACTACAAGACCTACGCCTATAGCAAATACCCAAACGTTGTCACCAGTATGGAGTTCGAGCGGATACTGAGCGCCACCGGACCGTTTCAGGGGCATCTCCAACGACCCTCTGACGGAAAAGAACCAAAAAAAATAGCATGGCTCCAGTGCGTCGGATCAAGGGATATCAATAAGTGCGATCATGGATACTGCTCTTCTGTCTGCTGCATGTATGCCATCAAAGAGGCGGTTATCGCAAAAGAACATGCGGGATCCGGCCTGGATTGTGCTATTTTTTATATGGACATGCGGACGCACGGCAAGGATTTTGAGAGGTACTATGATGATGCAAAAGAAACGCATGGCATCCGGTTTATCCGCTCCCGCGTTCCCACTATTGATGCCCTACAGGACAGTGATGACCTCCTGATCCCGTATATGAACGAAGCGGGAGACGTGGTGCAGGAGGCCTTTGATATGGTCGTCCTTTCGGTCGGCATGGAAACATCCCCTGAGTCTTTGGAACTCGCAAACCGACTAAACATCGATCTGAGCGAGGGAGGGTTCTGCAAAACAGAATCGTTTTATCCCGTAACGACATCCAGGAAGGGGATTTATGTGTGCGGGGCCTTTCAGGGCCCTAAGGATATTCCCCAGTCGGTCATTGAAGCCAGTTCTGCCGCTGCAGAAGCAGGGGCCCGGTTGAGCCGGGCAAGGAACACTCTGACAAAACATATCAAGGTCCCGGAAGAAAAAAAGATCGCCGGAGAAAGGCCTCGCATCGGCGTATTTGTTTGCCATTGCGGCATCAATATCGGAGGGGTGGTGGACGTTCCCGAAGTGCGTGATTACGCAGGATCTCTCCCCTACGTGGAGTATGTCACCGACAATCTGTTTACCTGTTCTACAGATACCCAGCAGACCATTGCCCAGGTGATCGAGGAGAAGGACCTGAACCGGATTGTGGTTGCCGCCTGCACGCCCAAGACTCACGAGCCCCTGTTCCAGGAGACACTGGTCAATGCAGGCCTTAACAAATATCTTTTTGAAATGACGAATATCCGGAACCAGGACTCCTGGGTCCATAAGGATGCTCCTCAGTTGGCGACCGAAAAGGCCAAGGACCTTGTGCGTATGGCCGTGGCCAAGGCTGCCCTCATAGAGCCTCTTGTCGAGACCGAGCTGGACATCAGCCAGAAGGCCCTTGTCATCGGCGGAGGGATCTCCGGCATGGTGGCGGCAAAAAGTCTTTCAGCCCAGGGATTTCCTGTCTGTCTTGTGGAACGTTCTTCCGATCTGGGCGGCCAAGCCCTGAACCTTTTCAGGACATGGAAGGGAGAGGACGTCCAGACGAATCTGTCTGACTTGATTGAAACTGTCCAGAAAGACAGCAACATCGACGTGCACCTGGACACGGATGTGGGCAGTGTCGAAGGCTTTGTCGGGAACTTTAAGACCACGCTCATCTCCAATGAGAGAGAAGAACGGGTTGAACACGGGATTGCGATCATCGCTACCGGGGCCAAGGAGTCTGAGCCTGAAGAATACCTGTACGGGGAAGATCCGAGGGTGGTTACACACCTTGAATTGGATCGAAGATTGATTGCAGAGGACCCGGGCCTGAAGGAAATCAAGACCGCTGTCTTTATCCAGTGTGTGGGTTCCCGGGAACCGGGGAGGCCGTACTGCTCTAAGGTCTGCTGCACGCATTCCATTGAGAGTGCACTCCATTTAAAGCAATTGAACCCCGACATGAAGGTCTATATCCTGTACCGGGACATACGTACCTATGGGGAA
>CAZACO010000031.1:0-4122 GCA_964483185.1 uncultured Desulfobacteraceae bacterium | reverse complement strand
AAAGCTCGGGCCTTCTGAGTTTGCCACAGACGGCGTATTCCTTTGCGGCATGAGTCACTATCCCAAGCCGATAGATGAATCCGTGGCCCAGGCCTTGGCCGCATCCTCCCGCGCTGTTACGCTCCTGTCCAGAAAGTCGATTCGAATGGGCGGTACGGTGGCCCAGGTAAATCCGAATGCTTGCAGCGGTTGCGGTGTCTGCCTGACCATCTGCCCCTATTCAGCCCCGTCAACCGTGGCAGAAGGGCCTTTTGCAGGCAAGATGGAGGTGAATCCTGCCTTATGCAAGGGGTGCGGGCTGTGCGTGGCTTCCTGTAGATCGGGTGCGCTGAATCTCAAGGGCTTTGGCGAAGATCAGATCCTGGCCATGATCAACGAGATATAGGGAAGGGATTAGTGAACTAAAGTGAACTAAAGTGACTAAATTGAGCTAAAGTTGTATCTTCAATATCTTGCGGTAACTCAGCTTATAATATTGAAAACCAGGTGTCAGGTGTCAGCAAACCCCGAAACCAATGAAAGAGCCAACCAGGGGGAGACATTGAAACCTGAAACCAAGGCTAGCACTCATTTCTCGCTATCTATTGAGCTGATACGTTATTCATTAGATGAAGCCAGCCTTTTTCAAAAAATCACGAAGTTCCTTAACTTTAGGCACTTCAAACTTTAGGCACTTTAGACACTTTTCCGGTTTATCCGGGTTGGGGTGTATACATGGAAACAATAGATTTAGACCGGAGTGATCCGGATTTCTTAAAGGAGCTGATGGGGCAGCCCGGGGGAGAGATGATACGGGCCTGTTTTACGTGTCGCAGTTGTGTCGCAAGCTGCCCCATATCGGCTATAAACAGGGAATTCAACCCGGCCAAGATCATCCGCATGGCCCTCTACGGGCTTAAAGAAGAGATCTTCAAAAACGGTTTCATATGGCTGTGTTCGACCTGTTATACATGCCAGGAAAGATGCCCCCAGGGCGTGAGCATCACCGAACTCATGACCCTTCTGAAGAATATGGCAATCAAGGAAGGACATGCGCCCACGGGGATAAGGGCACAACTGAAGCTTGTCAAAGGTGACGGACGGATCTATCCGATCGATGATTTCGACAACAAAAAGAGGAAAAAGGCCGGGCTACCGCTATTGCCTACCTCATGCGCGGAGATAGACAAGCTGTTCCAATGACGATCAAAAGCGGGTCACCATTCAAACCCTTTGACGACTCAACCAAATGCCAAGGAACGGATCGATGAAATATGCATTCTTTTTAGGCTGTACCATTCCAGCAAGGGCCAGAAACTATGAGCTTTCTGCCAGAAAGGTGGCAGAAAAGTTAGGGATCGAACTGGTAGAGATTGAAAAGTTTATGTGCTGCGGCTTTCCCATAAAGGGGGCAGACATGGAAGCTTCCAATCTTTTGGCCGCTTATAACCTCTCCCTGGCCCAGGAGAAAAACCTGGACATATGTTCCCTGTGCAGTTCCTGCGCATCCGCACTGGCAGAAGCCGCGCACCGCCTGTCATGGGACGAAGATGAAAAAGCGCGAGTCAATGGGCGTCTTTCTGAAGTGGGCCTTGAATACAAAACGAGCCCAAAGGTAAGGCATTTTGCCCGGATCTTGTTCGAAGAGGTCGGAGCGGAAAAAATCAAGGCACATTTTCAAAAAGAACTGAGTGATCTCAAGATTGCCGTTCATTACGGATGCCATTACCTCAAGCCCTCCAAGATTCATGATTATTTTGACGAGGTGGAGGATCCAAAATCGATCGACGCATTGGTGGCACTCACCGGGGCCAAGCTTGTGGATTATCCGGGCAAGAAGAAATGCTGTGGGGGCCCTCTTCTCCCTGTAGATGAAAAATTGGCCTTGTCCGTATCCAAAGAAAAGCTGGATGTCTTAAAGGATGCCGGTGCAGACGCCCTCTGCCTTGTCTGCCCTTTTTGCTCGGTCATGTATGACGGAAATCAGAAGAGCATTGAATCGGAATTTGCTGTTGAGTATAAGCTTCCGGTCCTCTACCTGACGCAGATTCTGGGCTTGGCCATGGGGTTTGGCAGAAAAGAATTAGGGCTGAATATGAACGTGGTAAAGACCAAAGAATTGCTCAGAATTTATTCCGAATAGGCTCTCTGGAAAAAGGCCTGTTTCAGACGGCAGTTATCCTGGCGCTGAGGGCATCAAATTTTTCGGCGATGAAATACTCGTACTCCTTCCCAAAAAAACGACGGTTTTTCTGCAGATACCATTTGATACTACGCCAGTAATCCTTTAACTCCTGCATATCATGGATGCTTTCGAGGAACCCTTCAATTTCGGTGAGCTTTTCTCTTTTCAGGGCATCCTTTCGCATCTCATAAAGATCATTTAGCCGGTGCTTCTGCTCACGGGAAAAGCCGATATCCCAGGATCGATCCAGAAGGTCATTTACCAGATTGTGGAGATCCTCGAAATCCTTAACCAACCCCATCTGTCTTTCTGTCCGATTCAAAATCATATCCGTAATTTCGGTCATCCTTTTTTCAAAGGCCTCTTCAAGACGCAGTTCATAGTCATCCGTATAAAAGGGATATTTTCGCAGAGACCTTAAGCTGTAATGAAAATAGTTTTTCAGTTGTTCCAGATCGTTAATAGACGACAGGTAAGATATCTTGCGAGAGATGGAGATGTGGTCGTGAAACTCGACGAAAAGGAGGTTGAGGGAACGTTCCTTTCTGAGTAAGACGCCGGTTTTGGCGCTGAAGAGATGGGCCAGTTGATAGCTCTCTTCCCAGAGCTTCTGTGTAACAAGATTGTTCAGGCAATCGTTGACGGCTTCATACCGTTTTTCAATTTCCTGGCTCATGCCCAAAAAACTGAGCGAGATCGGATGGTCATCTGCCCGGATCTTCTTTGTGCCCAACAGCCCTAACAAAAGGAGTTTGATCTGGTTTTCGTAGCTTAAAAAACCGCTGACCTTCTCATATCCAAGGATACGTACCTTATCTCCAATAAGCTGGTCCAAGATGAAGTGCCTTATCGGTTCGGCCAAGGCCTGAAGGGTCTTGTAGCCGCGAAAGGCCTCGTAAACCTCCTTTTCAAAAGAAGCATACCCCACATTGTGAAATCTTCTTTTTTTGTGAATGTACGTCAGAGGGACCTTCAGCATGAGGTTCACGAGATCCTGGAATTCGACATGTCGGATACCTCTCAATCTCAAGAGCCTTTCTGTTGCGAAGATCATCTTCCCGGCCCTGAAAATCTTTGCCCTGTCGCTGGGCTTCCATTCCGTCGATTCCAGGCAGTCCGTCAATGAGATACCTTCAGGAAGCCCCTTGGCCTGGTGCTTTTCCAGGATACAGAAAAGGGAACCTCTCTCCTCAAAAACCTTGTTCAGCTCTTCTTCAAGTGTTGTTTTTCCATCGATGATCTTATGACACATGGACCTTATCTGGAAAAGCCGGGCCGCTAAATCTTCGAGGATTAGATCTTCCCTGATCGCGGACAGCATGATGAATGAAGAGACGAGAAAGGCGTCAAAAAGCTCCTTGTCCCGGGGATCGAGGATCGATTGCAGGGCAGCAAAGGATATCTCTCCCCGGACTGTATGATGAAGCAACCCGTGATTTCCTACCAAGAACACAAGGTAGGATTTACCCCGTTCGGTGAGGTTATACCTCTCAGCAATTTTTGCCCTTTCCACAAAAAGGGCGCCGGTCCCGGCGAGGTCCGCAGGATTGATCTCGTCCTGATACTTTTTTCTAAGGTCGGGAACCCTCCCGAGATCCTGGAATATGAGTGATTTGGCGAGCGCGTCAAACAGATCAGGGTTGGTTTTCAAGCCTTCAATGATCTTCCACAGGTTTTCCAGTTGGAAGTCGCTGAGGCCTACGATCCCAGTGGCCATCGGGCCAAACTCCTTTTGGGCCAGCCTGTGCAGAAAGTCTGTGTCGTAGAAACTCTGTTTATCGTGTGTGATCAAGGCCTGGAATTTTCTTGTTGCCGTAATAATGTAGTCGGTGACAGGGGATGTCAAATAGACATGCCCGGATATGTCGAGGTCCTGAAGGGCCATGAATTCGGGGACCAGGAAATTCAACAGGGACGGGGCATTGTGAAAAAGCAAATCAATGTCCGTATATAGGCAC
>CAZACO010000030.1:0-14625 GCA_964483185.1 uncultured Desulfobacteraceae bacterium | reverse complement strand
TATCTCCGGATGATGTATCCCGGATTGTAAGATTCCTTGAACCAGGCGAAAATGGACTTTTCCGGATGATGGAAAGGGATGCGACTGCCAAAAGGCGTCGTCAAAGCATTTAGACGTGTGCGTTTGGACTTGAGCAATTCGGAATATGGATTCTACGTTGGCATCCCGTGGGGGTCGAAGGATTTTAGGAATGAAGACAGGGTCGGAGCGATTGCAAAGACGATTTTTTGTACCATCTTACCTGATTTGTTTTGACAATACATGGATTTCTGTTATAAACTTTAAGCTCGTGAAAAAAACTGACAACAAATGAAAGGGGGAAAGAACCGAAATGAGTACAAAGAGCGCCTTGAAAGACAAAGTTGTCCTGGTGGTGGATGATGAACCCGATGTCCTGGAAACCGTGGAGGAAGAACTGGACATGTGCCTGGTCCACAAAGCAAGCGATTATGACACTGCTCTCCAATACCTCCTGAGCTACACCTATGATATCGTTATCCTGGACATTATGGGTGTGAACGGCTTTGAGCTCCTCAAAACGGCGGTTTCAAGGGAATTTCCGACCGTCATGCTCACCGCCCATGCCCTTTCTCCTGAATCTTTGAAAAAATCGATAAAGTTAGGGGCGGTCTCCTTTCTCCCCAAGGAAAAGATCTCGGAACTGGCCTCATTTCTTGAGGACGTGGTCTTAGGTGAAGGAAAACCGGTCTGGGAGAAGCTGTTTGATAAGTTAGGGAGTTATTTCAGCAAGCGATTCGGTCCCGACTGGAAAGAAAAAGACCGATTTTTCAAGGAATTCGAGGAAAAGATGAAGCAAGACCTTCAAGAGTGAAGGTAATGCCGCAGCATCGAAAGATATGGGTATGGGATCTCTTTTGGGGCTCCAGGAATACCTGGAAGAAAACTATCGCACATCCATCTTTGACCAGGCGCTCGAATCGAAAGAACTCTGGGAATTTCATCTCTACAAGCATCGCATTGTCAAGGCCAAGGTTCTCGAAAATCTGAGGTATGATCTCAGGCTCGGCACCGGCGAAACACAAGATGAGGGATTGCCCAAGACCGATGTCAAGCTCCTTTACCCAGCAAACCTGTCGAATTCTGTCAGGCCGCTCCTCAAGACCGACCGGAAGGTCCGAGATCTTGAATTGGAACCGATCATCCCCCCCCGAATGAGGCATCACATCAAAAACAAATCCCTTTTCCCCCTTATCAAGGAGAGGCGGGTCGTTTCTTTAACACACATGGAAGGGGAGGTTGTCAAGGGTCTGGTAACCGGTTTTACGCGTTATGAAATAACCGTGAGCCTCAAGGGGGAAATACCTGTCTCCATTTTACGGCACGGGGTTTATGATCTTCGAGATAAGAAAGGGCGGTGTTTTTTGAAATCCTTCCAGGAAACGCACAGGGACTGGGAAAAAAGCGATCTTTTTGTACCGCCGGTTTCAGAGGCCTGAATAAAATAAAGAATCCAGGCCCAAAAGGAGAAACACGCATCTCCTTATTCCGATTTAATTAAAAGAACATAATTGTTTTCTTCATCTACAAAAGACGCTTCCAGTTCATAACTTTGTTCCGGCACAAGATCCAGGACAACACGGGCCTTACATTGTGGCCATTTATGTAAACCGATACGTATCCTTTCAATGATCCCGTTGCCCACTTTAATGCGCTTGTCAATATCAGACGCAATGTTCGCATCCAAAAAATCGCAGACAACGCGCGGCCTTCCTTCTTCGATCATCATGATTTCGGGAGGATAGGGACCGTTGAGCTTAAAAACAACTTTGGCGGTATTATCGACAGGGGCCTCTGGACGGATGGCCTCGATCTTCCTGACGGTCAGCGTCATATCGTCCTTTCCAGGGACAAGGGAATCGGCGAGAAGGGTGTGATACACCCATCCTGAACGGCCGTCATCCATCTTTACCGCACACCACCCTTCCCTCCTATCGGTCACGGTCAGAGCACACCCATTCCTGACGCGGAATTTTATCCCTGACGATATTGAAGGCCTTTCCCTGACATTGCCGACGTCGACCTTAACGAAAAACATCTTACCGGCCCCTGCTTCTGCCCGGGGAGAGACCGTCTCTATCTCCTGAGAGGATTCTGGGGTCGGGATAGTTCCCCCTGGCTGGGGCTTTTTATTTGCCTGAAGGTTTGGATCTGCATGCTCCCGGGTGGCGATCGGCCCTCCTTTTTCGACCTCCTCAACAGGCCGTTTCCCGGCTTGCTGGGGGGATAATTCATCCTGCCGACCTACTGTAGTGGTCGAGCTGGCCAGGCGCATGGTGTCTGCCTCCTTTCCGGGAGAACTGCCCGACACGCCTCCCGTCGCTTCGGAGGCCACGATGTCAGATGGAGTGCCGGGGCCCTCCCGCTCTAGGGACTCTACCGGCATCGCAATTTTGTGCCGTTGGGGCGGCGCGGAAGCTTCTTTTCGGTCCAGCGCAATAATTGATCGGAGCTGTTTATCAGCGATTCCGCTGGTACGGTATAAAACGACTGCCCCGGAAAAAACGACTAACAAAAGAAGCCCGATAATCAACCAAAAAGCAGCCCTTCCCTCGGCATTTGAAAAAGGACGGCAAGACCCAGAAAAATGACTTGAAGGCATAAACGGAGTTTCCTTTTCAATCATCCAGCGCTGCCCTGATCTGTTGGGACCTTTTAAACGATATAACTTGTGACGCACCCTGGATTTTAGAAGATTATCCTAATGCGAGAGGCAGGTCAAGTCCGAACAAAAGCAAGTTGAAATATTTTCTGTGTCGAGTTAAGATACCGTTCTGAAAAGGAGGAGCAACTATCAATGGCAAAAGTCTTATATTATGGTCTCGGTCCTGTTTTGATGGTGTTCGCAGGGATCATATGGCTGTCCGCATGCGCTTGTCCGAAGCACCCTGGGCCGTTATCTTCGGATCGACCCGGTCAAACGACGTCACCCAATGTCGTCCCACCGTGCCATCCCCAGCTAGAACTGGGTTGGACCCGAACTGAGAATACTGGAAATTCTGCGCAATCACACCCGTAGGAAAACATAGAGGCATAAAAGCAGGTAATAATTGTATGCTTGCCGACCTGGAAGGTCAGATTGAAAGGGTCACCTACACCAATGAGGAAAACGGTTTCACGATCGCCAAATTGAACGTGTATGGCCGGCCTGACCTCGTGACCGTGGTGGGGAACCTCATAGCGCCCACGCCGGGGGAAGTCGTCAAATTGAAAGGCGAATGGACCCACCACGCCAGATTCGGCGAGCAGTTCAAGATCGTCCAATATGAGACCGCAGTGCCTGCCACGGTTTATGGCATCCAGAAGTACTTGGGATCAGGCCTTATCAAAGGGATCGGCCCGATCATGGCCCAACGGATCGTAAAAAAATTCGGCAAGCATACACTGGATATCATCGAAAAGGATATTGAAGAACTGGCACAGGTAGCAGGTATCGGCACGAAGCGGGTCGAGATGATCAGAAAGGCATGGGAGGATCAGAAGGAAATCCGCGATGTCATGCTCTTCCTGCATGGCCACGGGGTCAGTTCAGGCTATGCCACCAAGATATTCAAGCAGTACGGCAGCCGGTCCATCCAGGTCGTCAAAGAGAACCCTTACCGGTTGGCAACCGACATCTTCGGCATCGGGTTTGTCACAGCCGACCAGATTGCAGAAAAACTGGGGTTTGACAGAAATTCCCAGTTGCGGGCCGAGGCCGGGATACTCTATGTGCTTAACCGGCTTGCGGATGAAGGACATGTCTATTTCCCCTATGAATCGCTCCTGAAGAAATCCGGGGAAGCGCTTGAGGTGCAGCCGGAACGGATCGTCAAGGCCTTGGCTGCCATTGCCGCTGAAAACAGAGTGGTGATAGAAGAGATACACGATGCAGCAGATGGGTTCACGGAAGACAAGGGGGTCTACCTTGCCAAGCTCCACGTATCTGAGACCGGTATCGCCAGACAACTGAAGGCCCTCCTCAGGGCACCGAAATCCATTAGAGCGATTGACGCTGACAAAGCGGTCTTATGGGTCCAGCAACGGCTCTCGATTTCCTTGGCAAAAGAGCAGGCCAGGGCCATAAAGGGCGCTGCGGAAAATAAGGCATTAGTCATCACCGGAGGACCCGGCACAGGAAAGACCACCATCATCAACGCGATCCTGACCATATTTTCGCGACTCAACGTCCGGATCCTGTTAGCTGCCCCGACCGGCAGGGCCGCCAAACGGATGAGTGAGATCACCGGCCGCGAATCCAAGACGATTCATCGCATGTTGGAGTACAGCATTCAAAAGGGAGGTTTCCAGAAAAACGATGAATCACCATTGGACTGTGACCTGTTAGTGGTGGACGAGGCGTCCATGATCGATACGGTTTTGATGTATCATCTTCTGAGGGCGGTCCCACCTGAAGCGACATTCATCTTGGTGGGGGATGTCAATCAGCTCCCGTCGGTCGGGGCCGGGAATGTCCTGGGTGATATCATCGGTTCCGGGTCGGTGCCGGTGGTGGAACTCCGTGAAATCTTCAGGCAGGCCAAGGAAAGCCGGATTGTCGTCAACGCCCATAAGATCAACAGCGGTTTGCTCCCGTCACTGAAACCCTCTAAGGACAGGCTCGATGACTTCTATTTTATTGAACGGGAGGATCCGGAAGAGGTCCTAAAGGAAATCATCCGCCTCACCAAAGAGCGGGTACCCGCAAAGTTTGGCCTCGATCCTGTTGATGATATCCAGGTATTGACGCCGATGCACAAAGGGATTGTGGGGGCGGGGAATTTAAATATCGAGCTTCAAAAGGCCCTTAATCCAGCAGGAGACGGCGTCACCAAGGGCAACAGGGATTTAAGGGTTCATGACAAGGTCATGCAGATCAAGAACAATTACGATAAGGAGGTCTTTAACGGCGATATGGGCCGGATCACCCGGGTGGACCCGGAACTGCGGGAGGTCCTCATATCTTTTGACGGAAGAGCCATTCCATATGACTTCAACGACCTGGATGAAATCGTTCTGGCGTATGCAGTCTCAGTCCACAAATCCCAGGGCTCCGAATACCCGGCAATTATTATCCCCGTTCTCACCCAGCACTATATGCTCCTTCAGCGCAATCTGATCTACACGGCCGTTACGAGAGGGAGGAAGCTTGTGATACTCATCGGCACCCGGAAGGCATTGGCAATCGGGGTAAAAAATGACAAGACCCGGAAACGCTACACCTCGTTAGGCCAAAGGCTGAGGAGTAGGGAGCAACGGGGAGGGAGGTAAGGACTCGCACACTCTGCACCATCCGCTATGCGCTCAAAAGGCCAGATTGCCGGGGGCTCTCGGGAAAGGGATGACGTCTCGAATATTGGAAAGACCGGTTACAAACTGGATCAGGCGCTCGAATCCGAGTCCAAAACCGGCGTGAGGGGCTGAACCGAATTTTCTGAGCTCCAGGTACCACCAGTAATCATCCGGATCGAGCCCGGCCTCTTTGATCCGCTCGAGAAGGGTATCATAGTCATCCTCACGCTGGCTCCCGCCGATGATCTCGCCGATCGTGGGCACGAGGACATCCATGGCCCTCACGGTCTTTCCACCCGGGTTTGCCTTCATATAAAAGGGCTTGATCTCCTTTGGATAGTCGATGAGCACCACCGGCCCCCCGATAACCTTTTCGCAGAGATACCGCTCATGCTCTGATTGCAGGTCGCAGCCCCATTCTACGGGGAACTCAAACGTCTGTTTCGCTTTGTTCAAGATCTCGACCCCTTCCGTATAGGTAAGCACCTTGAAATCCTTTGAGACCAGCTCTTCCAGGGTCCTGATCACGGATGAATCAATAAAGCGATTGAAGAATTCCATATCTTCGCTACAGTGATCTAAGACCGAGACGAAGATCTCTTTGAGAAATTCCACGGCCAGTTCCACATCCCCTTCGAGATCACAGAAGGCCATCTCCGGTTCGATCATCCAGAATTCAGCCAGATGGCGCGATGTATTGGAATTTTCGGCCCTGAACGTCGGTCCGAACGTGTACACGTCCCCCATGGCAAGGGCATAGATCTCTGCCTCAAGCTGGCCGCTGACCGTCAGGTTGGCCGCATTTCCAAAGAAGTCCTTGGTAAAATCTATCTTCCCGTCTTTTTCAGGGGCCTGGTTCAGATCAAATGTCGTGACCCTGAACATCTCGCCAGCGCCCTCACAGTCACTCCCCGTAATAATCGGGGTGTGAAGATAGATAAAACCCCTTTCCTGAAAAAAGGCATGGATCGCACGGGCCATGGCGTTCCTCACCCTGGCCACCGCACCAAAGGTATTGGTCCTGGGCCTCAGGTGCGCAATGGATCGCAAGAACTCAAAGGAATGCCGTTTCTTCTGAAGTGGATAGATATCCGGATCGGCCCATCCCAAAACCTGTATCGCTTCGGCCTTTAACTCCACCTTCTGTCCTTTGCCAGGGGAGTCAGACAGCGTTCCCACAGCCTGAATTGAGCAGCCGGTCTGTAATTTAAGGACCTCGCTCTCATAATTGTCCAATTTCTGGTCGGCAATGACCTGCAGGCCGGAGAGGCATGATCCGTCGTTGACTTCAACAAAAGAGAAACCGCCCTTGGAGTCCCTGCGTGTCCTGACCCAGCCCATCACCGTATAGCGGTCCCCGATCTTCTCAGAATGAAGGACCTCAGCGATCCTCGTCCGTTTCAAATCCCATCACCTCGCTATCCCCAAATCCCTAAATCGACGTAAAAAGGACTTCTTACGAGTTTATCAATATTCAATCGTCAGTATTCAATCGTCAATTGAAAACCCTATCCTTCTTTTTTCTCAAATTCCGCCATAAATCCGACTAAGGCCTTCACCGAATCAACCCCTGTGGCATTGTAGATGGATGCCCGGCAACCTCCTACCGACCGGTGGCCCTTGAGTCCCCCCAGGCCTTCTTCAAGGGCCTCAGCCACAAATTTTTTCTCCAGATCCTCACTCGGGAGCCGGAATGTGACATTCATCAAGGATCGGCTATCCTGAGCCGCCGTGCCCTGGTAAAATTCGGAGCCGTCGATAAAATCATAGATAATGGATCCTTTTTCCCGGTTGATCCTTTCCATCTTTTCGAGCCCCCCGACGGTCTCTTCAAGCCATTTGAGGACCAGGTTAATGGTGTAGATAACCACGCAGGAGGGTGTATTAAACATGGAGTTCTTCTCGGCGTAGGTCGTGTATTTCAGCATGGTGGGAAGGTTTTCCGGAGTTCGCTCTAACATGTCCTTTCGGATAATCACCAAGGCTGTTCCCGAAGGGCCGATGTTCTTCTGTGCCCCCGCATAGATCAGGCCAAATGACCGGGCATCAAAACGACGGCTCATCATGTCGGAGGACATGTCGCAGACAAGGGGCACATCACCGGCATCCGGGAACTGTCTCCACTGGGTCCCCTTGATGGTATTGTTTGAGGTAAGGTGGAGATAGGCAGCGTCCCCGTCCACCGTGAACCCTTTTGGAATATATGAGAAGCCCTTATCCTCGGAAGAAGCGATGACGCGCACCTCCTTTCCCTGGATCTCCGCTTCCTTGATCGCCTTGGTTGACCACGTGCCCGTGTTTATGTAATCTACCGGCCTGCCCGCGACTGTCAGGTTCATCGGTATCATGCAGAACTGGAGGCTGGCGCCCCCCTGGATAAAGAGAACATCAAATTCGTCGCCAAGGCCGAGGAGCCTCCCGGTCCTTTCAACCGCCTCGTTGATGACATCGTCGAACCACTTGGAACGGTGGCTTACCTCTAAGATAGACATCCCTGAACCTTTATAGTCAAGAAGCTCTGACTGGATTTCCTCCAATACCGGCAAAGGGAGTGCTGCAGGTCCTGCATTGAAATTGTGAATCCTCTTCCCCATATTTATTTCTCCTTCCAGAATGTGCCCATTTAATAAACCCCTGAGCCTACTTGTATGAAAAGGGCAAGGCCCTTAGTCCTTTTTTTGGGATTAGTTTAAGAATCTGTTCACCCGTTTACTCAACATCGGTTTTCAATCTCTGATTTTATCGAGCATCGCCTTAACAATACCCAGGCTTTCCGGGTCTTTTTCATAAGGGGGCCGACCGTCCAGATCCGCCTCAATGATCTCACTCCGATACGGCAGGAAACCTAAGAATTCAAAATCGGGCATCTCCTTTAAAAGAAAGTCCTTGTCCTTTTCCGATCGGATCTTGTTCGCGACAAAGCTCAGGTTCTTGATGCCGATGTCCGCGGCCAACTTACGCACCTGATGGGCCGTCTCAATGCTCCGTCTTCCAGGCTCTACAACAACCACCAGTCTGTCCACGTTCATGGCCGTTCCCCTCCCCAGGTGCTCCAGGCCCGCCTCCATATCCAAGACCACAGCCTCATCCCTGGCCAATACAATATGGCCCACGAGCCTCTTGAGAAGGGTGCTTTCAGGGCATATACACCCGGAGCCCCCCTTTTTTACGCCCCCCATGACCATGACCTTGACGCCGTCAACCTCGATGGAAAGCTTCTCCGGCAGGTCGCTGACCTTGGGATTCAGTTTAAAAAACGAGCCCATGGTCCCCACCTTGGCCTCTGTCCTCTCTTCGATCAGCTCCTTCATCTGTGAAATCGGCACGATGTCATCACTGTTCTTGACCCCGAGGGCCTGGGCCAGATTGGCATCGGGGTCGGCATCGATAGCCAAAACCTTCCTACCCTCATCAGCCAAGGCCCTGATCAAAAAAGAGGCAAAGGTTGTCTTGCCAACGCCCCCCTTGCCACTCACCGCAATTTTCATAAATCCTCTCCTCGACAAAAAAATACCCTCACCGGAAAGACCTATTCCCAATGAGGGCCCTTATGCAATCCAACATCAATACTTCGCACTAAACCGCATCCTTCAATGCCTTTCCCGGTATGAATTTGGGGACCCTTTTTGCCTTGATCTTGATGGTCTCTCGGGTCTGCGGGTTGACCCCTTTCCTTGCCTTTCGTTTGTCGACCTTGAAGGTCCCAAACCCGATCAATGTCACCTTCTGTTTCTTTTTCAGGGCCTTGGTGATACTTGAAAAAACACAATCAACTGCTGCCTGGGCTTCTTTCTTGCTGCCGACGACCTTGGCCACCTCACTCACTAAATCCCCCTTGTTCATGTTACTCCCTCCTTCTCTTGAAATGTTTAAATGAACGAACAAATCTCCCGGCTTATCCCACCTCTCAAAATCTCTGAACATCCAAGAAACGACAACCGTATCGGTTGTAATATCGTGCCCTCGCTCGTCTATGGGCTTTTCATAATTTCAAAAGAAAGTCAATATGATATAGGGAGGTCTCATTCAAGCTGATCCAAACCGCTCATTGACCATATGTACGATACGAATCCTCTTGGCAAGTGACGCCTGTCTTTCCGAAATCCGAAAAAGGATATTTCATATCCCAAATCTTGTCAAGGATTTATATGGGTTATCCAGCACAAAAATTTCCTTTTTCATCTTTTGATCTTCCAGCAATTGTGGATTTTCGGCCTTCTTGCGAAATCAGGCGGCACTGTTTTTTTTGAAAGGTCTTCTATCTGAAATTCGCTCAGGCCCGAAAGATCCATCTTGAATTTCCGATAATTGTTGGAAAAAAGGATGATTCCATCCTTCTCCAGGAGCCTTGCAGCAGACCGTATCAATTTCACATGATCTTTTTGCACATCAAAGATGCTTCTTGATTTCTGTGAATTTGAGAAGGTAGGTGGATCTATAAAGATAAGATCGTACGTTTGTTTTTCCGTCTTCAGCCAGGCCAACGCGTCAGCATGATAAAAAAAATGGCGGCTGTAGCCGAAACCATTCAGCGCCAGATTCCGCTTTGTCCAGTCCAGATAGACCCTTGAGGCATCCACCGAAGTTGTGGATTGCGCATCTCCCTTGGCCGCAACCACCGTTCCCGTTCCCGTATAGGAAAAGAGGTTGAGAAATCGTTTCCCTTTTGCCAGATCTCTAATAATCCTTCGAGTTATTCTCTGGTCCAGAAAAAGACCGGTATCGATGTAATCGGTAAAATTGACCAGAAATCTGCAATCGTTTTCATCAACCTCGTGGAAAATCCCGTCCTTCCCGTATTTCACATACTGGTTGTTCCCTTTCTGTCGCCTCCGTTGTTTCAGGAAGATATTTTCTGCACGGGCGTCACATACCTCCTGCAGGACGGTCACCACCTGGCTCAGACGGGCTTTGGCCTTTTTGGGGTCTACTGTATCCGGGGCCTTGTATTCCTGGACATGGATCCATTTGCCATAGATATCGACGGCAACGGCATACTCCGGGATGTCCTGATCATAGACCCTGAAGCAGGTGATGTTTTCCTTTTTGAATCTCTTTCCCAGCCTTTTCAGGTTTTTTCGCAGACGATTGGCGAACATCTCCGCCCCGGGATCCGGGCATGTCCGGTGGTCGGCGGGCACCGGCCTGAAGATACGGTGCTCCGTCTCCACAAACCATTCCGGTTCGATCCTGAAATTCAAGAGCTTGCATTCAAGAGGGCCGTTGTACAGGGAATATTTCTTTTCCGCCCTCAGGCCCATCCCTTTTCCCAGTTCCACATTCCCCGTAAAAAGGCTGGCCCTCCAGCCTCTGAAATGGGTCTTCAGACGCATCCCGAGGTTTGCATAAAGAGATCTCAGTTCACGGGTCTCTCCAAGTCGCTCTCCATAGGGCGGGTTCAGAACCACCAGCCCCGGCATCCCTTTCATGGCGGGGTGCGGAACGCAAACGGCAAGTTCCTTTTTTTCAATATGGACGGCACCCCTTAATCCGGCCCTTTCCAGATTGGCAAGAGCGTTTTTGACGGCCTTCGGATCGGCATCATACCCCACGATGGGGGAGAGTTTCTTGAGACCGGCGGCTTTTCTCTCTCCGGCCTCGTCAAGAAGCCTTTCCCAGATTTCAGGTCGATGCCCCTTCCAGTTCAAGAAGCCGAAATATCTCCTCAGGAGACCGGGGGCAATGTCGGCAGCCATCAGGGCCGCCTCGATCGGCAGGGTCCCGGATCCCGTCATCGGATCCATCAGTCCCCCTCCCCTTCCTGCAATCTCCGGCCACCCGGAGCGCAGCAAAATCGCGGCAGCCAGATTTTCCTTCAGCGGGGCATCTCCCCCTTCTCCCCGGTATCCCCGCTTGTGGAGGCTCTCTCCCGAGAGATCCAGATTGATGGTTGCCTCATCTCTCAAAAGATACGCATTCAGCCGGATATCGGGTCTTAAGAGATCCACCGAAGGTCTTGTTCCGAATCGCTCCCGAAACTGGTCCACAATGGCGTCCTTTACCTTTAACGCGCCGTAGCGGGTATGATTGATTTTTGAGCGGGAAGCGTTGAAATCAACGGCGAGAGAGCTGTTCGGCTCAAGATGTTCACTCCATAGGATATTCCGCACCCCCTGGTACAGGGCCTCCGGGGTTTCGGCCCGAAAGCGCGCGATCGGCAACAGAACCCTGTTTGCCGTGCGCAACCAGAGACAGGCCCGATAGCCGGTTTCCAGGTCTCCCTGGAAAAATGCGCCCGATCGTGAGGCCTTTGCTCCCACGGCCCCAAGGCCTTTGAGTTCGTCAACGAGCAGGGACTCCATACCCTTTGGCGCAACGGCAAAAAATGTAAGGGATGTGTTCATAGGAACCGGGAATGGTTTTAAAGCGGTTTATATCAAGGAGAATCCGTCTCAGAAAAAAAGGGTAACATCTCCGGAACAGCCCGGATGGTCAAGCATTCGGCATCTCTTTATCTCGGGGTTCACATCATATTGTATTCCTGCGGCATAGCCGCAACCAAATGGGTGGTCAGGCCGGGTGCTGCAAAAATCGATCCGGCACAATTAACTATTGAATTTATCTTGAATTTGAACAATAATGTGTAGTTGACTATATTCCCCAAGGAATAGCAAGTAAAATAGGCCAAACGGCCTGAGAACCGTTCTGTATTGCAGCAGGCAACCTTTTTAAACACAGGAAAAGGAGGCAGGCTGACCATCTCAGGAGGAGACATTGAAAATCGGCTTCATACAATTTGCCCCGGTCCTCGGGGATCTGGATGCCACCATGGAAAGGCTGGACCGTCTCTTTGACGATTCGGAGCGGGCAGACCTGATGGTCCTTCCCGAGCTCTGCAACTCGGGGTATCATTTCACGGACCGTGATCAGGCCTGGAGCACCTCTGAAGCGATCGGGCAGAGCCGTTTCATCGCGTATCTAACCGCCAAATGCAGGGATGCCGATCTTTTCATCGTGTCCGGATTCAATGAAAGGGAAGGGACCCATCTCTACAACTCGGCCGTTCTCGTGGGGCCCGAGGGTTATGTGGGAAGATATCGCAAGTGCCATCTCTTCATGAATGAAAAAGACTATTTCCAACCCGGGGACGAAGGGCTTCCGGTCTTTGATACGGGGAAATTCCGGGTCGGGATCCTCATCTGTTTTGACTGGATTTTCCCTGAGGTGTGGCGGATACTGGCCCTGAAAGGCGCCGACATCATCTGTCATCCCTCAAACCTGGTATTACCGGGGATGGCCCAGAAGGCAATCCCTCTCCATGCCATGACCAACCGAATTTTCATTGTCACTGCCAACCGGGTCGGTACGGAGCGTGATCTTACCTTTACGGGACGCTCGATTATTGCGGATCCCAAAGGAGACGTTATACTAGAGGGATCAGAGACCGGGGAAGAAATCCGCATCAGGGAGATCACCCTAGGGCTGGCCAGAGAGAAAATGATCACCCTCAGGAACCACCTCTTTCATGACAGGCGACCGGAACTGTATCGGGAATTGGTGGAATATCCGATCAAAGATGGGACATCAACTTAATCCGGATAGACCGGAACCAAAAGGAGATTTTACCACGAAGAGCACAAAGAACCTGAAGACATAATAACAAGACTAACAAACTGACTTTTCGTGCCCTTCGTGTGCTTCGAGGTGAACCATTTACCGCGCGTTTTGAATATCAATTTATTCAAAAGATCTACGAAGAAATGCAAGAGCTTACAAATTAAGACGCGGATCGTGACTTGAAAGGAGTCAAAGAATGAAACGCGGTTTTGTGCCGATCACCATTGAAAAATATGTCGAACTTCACCTGAAGGACAACAGAGATCAAGGCCGCAGGGAATTAACCGAAGCCCTCGTGGATGCCCTTGATGCATACAGGCATGGGGTCAAATGCGCCTGCGGCAACCCTATCTGGGTGATCGGATCCGCACTTGCAGGTTACGCCTGTTTCACATGCATTACAGGGGAGGCATCTCCTAATAATGATTATGAAATAGACGAGGCCTGCGGTTCGGACGTTGTTCAAGAGAGCGCTGTTGACCCGTTCCGATTCGATCAGGTCAGCGAAATCATAGGAAAGCATCCTGGAGACTATGTGGATAAGCTGGAAGAAATCGGGTTTCAGTGGTTTGATGATGATGCCTGGGAAGAAGAAGAGGAAGAAGAACGTGCCGCAGTGCCCCAAACCGGGAATCAGAGGGCGCTGGTAGCTTTTTTTGAAGAAGGAGGGCCGGTGGAAGACAAAATCCTCGAGGCCTTCCGAGCAGAAAAAGAGGCAGACGATCCCAACTATCCTCTATTCAGGAGATATTTTAAACAGGCCAATGGTAATCTCAGAAAACTGATTCTCTGGGGACTGGACAGATATCCAACAGATAGCAGCCTTCTGGACGACCTCTCCTATCTTCAGGAATTTGACAACGTACTCTCCGAGTTGATCAATCGCTATAAAACAGCCTGCTTTCAGGAAAAAGACCTGGATAGTTTCGGTATCCTTGCTGAGGATTTTTATATGAATACCATCGAATACGAGTTTGACGCCTATTATGAACTGAAGGAGATGTTTGAAAAGGATACAGAAAAAAATGACATTATTGACCGGCAGATCGTTGCGATGGAGGGGCCTGAAGACACAGAACCCTGTGATAGCCCATTCTGATCCAGGACCCATTTCATGATCGAGATGTGGACGAAATGATTGCAAGGCGATTGGCGGCACACGCATGATGAATATCATGCCCGTTTCGGTCACCCGGCGAATCCGTATTTTGAGGAAATATGATAATGGAACGACTAAACACAACCCGTGAGACTGAATCAATATTCAACGATTACAGACAATATATTTTTCCTGCGATTACCCCGTTGTACGATGATCACCCACTGGTCGTGGACCGGGCCAAGAACAGTTACCTCTGGGACATTGAAGGGAACCGTTACCTGGACTTCTTCGGCGGTGTGTTGACGGTCTCGGTCGGACACTGCAACGATGAGGTCACCGAACGTACCATTGAGCAGTTCAAGAAGGTCCAGCATACCGCAACGCTTTACATCAATGAGGTGATGGTCCGGGTCGCTCAAAAAATTGCCGGGCTGACACCCGGCCGGCTCAAAAAATGTCTCTTCACAAACAGCGGGAGCGAGGCGAATGAGACGGCCATTATGGCTGCCAGGATGTATACGGGGAACAGTGATGTGTTTACGCTGAGGCACGCCTACGCCGGCCGCACCATGACAACCATGAGTCTCACCGGTCATGGCGCATGGCGATTGGGGGGCGTCTTCGACAGCCACATCAGGCACGTTCGTAACCCGTACACCTACCGGGCCCCGGTGGGA
>CAZACO010000029.1:0-14679 GCA_964483185.1 uncultured Desulfobacteraceae bacterium | reverse complement strand
TGAAGATGGGATGTCCCGCTTCAGCGGGATGAAATTATTTTTGCGCGAGCCCTAACCTCGTGCAAGGTCGGCAAGGGCTTCGTTGAATAACTCCGCCTCTTCATAAAAGGGGAGATGGCCGCTATTCTCAAAGACGGCCAGGCGGCTGTCGGGTATGGCATCTGCCACGTACTGCCCGGTTCTTGGACCGAACGCCAAATGCACCGAATCTCCCGTCACGACCAAAACCGGTACGGTGATAGTTGCCAGCACGCCGGTATAGTCACGCATCACATAGTCCGAATACGCCGCGATGGCAGCAGGGGTCGGTGTTTTCAGGTGCTCCTTCACCATCCAGGCCCTTTCTTCCCCCGGTGCCTCACCGTGCTTGAACATCATATCCACAAAACGGGTGCCGTATGCCCGGCGATCTTCCTGCAGAGAAATCATTGCCTCGTTCAAGGCGTCAAAGTTGTGACCTTGAAGCGTGTGGGTGTTCCACCCCTCGGGCGACATGGGACAGGGCGTCATCTCAACCAATGCGAGTGCGGAAATCCTGTCGCCGCCATATGTTTTCCAATATGCCAGGACCACCGGACCGCCAAGGGACCAGCCTGCCAGTGTAACCTCTTCCAGGTTCAAAAAATCGATGATCGAACGGACATCTCCCGCATACCGGGGCATGGTGTGGCCCTGAAGCGTCTTACTGGAATTCCCATGTGCACGGAGATCCATGGTAACCACTTTGAACTCACCGGCCAGACCTTCTTTCTGCCGCACCCAGAAGGCGCTGCTCATGGTCCAGCCGTGCACCAGAAAGACCGGCCTCCCCGTTCCCCTGACCTCCACGTAAATCAGTCCTCCATCGGAGGCCTCCACCAGATAGGTCTCACAGTTTTCCTTGCCCGTCACCATTTCGGTTATCCCTTGGCCCCTCTATTTTTGATCATTGTCCTCCTGTAACATAGCCGATCGCAGCGGCCGCCATCACATAGATCGCCATGGTCAACACGATCGCCAAAAATGCGTGCGCCATCTTGAGTGAAAAAGCAGCGCTCAATCCAAGGACGATAAGATAGATGCGATATAACTCGAATAACAAACCGATGAACGGGAGCCATGTAACCAGGTTTACAGCCGAGGCATAGGCATTGACCCTGAAGGCCGCCTCATAGGATCCCGAGGCTTTGAAAATCTTCCTAATGATGAAAAATAGAATCCCGGCGGTAATCAGCGGGAACACCATGCCGAGGAGGAGGTTGCGGAACATGAAACCGACATTTTTCTGTAAAAGACCGAACACAAGCACATGGAAGAGAATGCAGCAGAACATATAGAGAAAAGGGCTCAGGAAACCGCCCTCTCTTCTCATCCCCTGATAAAACACCTTCGGCGAAATGAGAATCGCCTTTGACGTCCGGAAAAAACTGGAAAAGAAGTCTTTGGGCTCAAACTCGTTGATGGAATGCTCGTCCATCGAAACCTCAAAACCACTGATGTTCGGCAAAAGAAAAAATACGAACGCCGGCCAGCATCCCTGTCAACTTACTATCTTATTAACCCAAATCCAACTCAATAATACCTGCGGTCGCATCCACTTTTACATGATCCCCGGTCTTAATGAGTTCCAGTACGTTTTTTTCTGGGCGGTCAACGGTCGGAATTTTGGTGGCGATAACCGCACCGGATAGGACCGGCTCACTCTCCATGCAGATGATGGCGGCCGGCGCCATCCCGTTCTTTTTGGTCGCCCATGCCGCAAAATCACAACCGCTTGAGCCCTTCCCTGTCGTGAACACAAAAACCTTGTTGGCAACGCTCGTGCCCTCTAACTGATGACGCGGCATACAGATTTTACCAGTAGCCGGGCTCAGGTCGCCTAAGAAGGCGAAGGGTCCGTTGTAAACGACCGCCTCTCCCTCAGCCTTACCTGCACTGACAGTATGTGCCCTTATTTCCATTTTGGCATCTCTCCTTTCCATTTCCCGGTTACGGCTGCGTTCACGCATTCTCTTTCAGTTCCAAAAAAGACTTTGATCCCTCCCACCGATGCGATGTAATGAGCGCTTCGGGCGGAATTGGTGGCCGCGCTCTTTGCCTGTTTGTCTCCTGCAATATCGAGACGGGTAAAGGGGTTGGCAATGGAAGGACAGGCAGGAAGGAAGTGGCCACCGGCCTTCTCGATAAGATCGGCCCAGCCCTGCCGTCTGGCCAAGGCCTCGACTGGGGCCGAAGCGCCTATCAATAGTGTGGTCTTGACGGTTTTACCCTCCAACAAGGCGGCAATGCGACCGATTTCATCGATGGTGGCATGGGGACACCCGAATGCCACGTGCTCCACCGTATCGTCATCCCAAACATTTAATCTTTCCCACGTCTCAGACATCTCCCGTTTTCCTACCTTTATGACATTTTCGATCTTCCGTTTTCCCCGGGCGGCTTCCAGGGTGGGCGCCTCCGGTGTCGTACCCACAATGTGAGCCAGGGTAACCGCCCCTGATGTGGGCATGGATATAACCAAGGCCCGGGCAAAGTCAAATGGCAGATTTGGCGGTAATCCATTGACAGCAACCGGCTTGAATCCGGGAACTTGATCACCGATGTAATAGCCTAAGCAGTGATACTCAGACATGGTCCAGTCGGATACATCCAGGTCTTCCAGCTCCACCAAATGACTCGCATACCTATTCTCAGGAATAAGCAAGCCCATCAGCGGCGTCCTTCCGCAGACGGCGGCAGCCAGCGAGACCAAGATTCCCATCCGGTCCACCTTTGCGCCGAACAGGCTGTTATTGGCAACCTGCATGCAACTGCCGCCCATGGGTACCACATCGCCTTTTCTCGGGACAATGCCGAGCAGATACTCTGCACAAGTCTCTGTTCGGAGCCAGCCCAGTTCCTTGAATTTCTTCAGTTTTCTCTCGTGTTCATCGATCCAGTTGTCTGCCAGGGGGAGTCCCCACGCCTTCCAGACCTCAGGGGAATAGGAAGGGTGGGTGGTAACCCTGTGGGGTGTGGGCGGGACGTCCTCGGTCATCTGATCCCAGAAATCTCCCGGACAAAAGTCGTAACCGATGTGACCATAAGAGATAGGAACCAGCCTTTCCGCATCAAACGACTCACCCAGCTTTACCAGGAGATCCATGGATCTCCTCATGCCCGGGCCATATCCTCCATCCCTCATTTTCATTTCTTCTTCAGTCAGCAACATGCTAAATCTCCTTTTCTGGCCGTTTATCGGGTGGAAAATCGTGAGACGATACCATCTATTTACTCACTATTTACTCAGAATTACCCTTACCTCTCACGCTCAGCAGAGGCACGGGACAGCGGCGGAACATCTTCTCTGCCACCGACCCGAACCGCACAGACGGATGGTCCGAGCGGCCCTTTACCCCCATGACCACCAGGTCTGCACCGGTTTCTTTTGATATGTCGATGAGTTCTATAAAAGGGACGCCGGTGAGTATGAATTTCTTCACGGAAGCTGCGGAAACGCCTGCCTGCTCGACCAATGCATCTAACCGCTCCTGGCGATCCGCCTTCTGCTTGCCAAGGTATTCATCCAGGTTGAGCTGTCCATGAACCACCGCAACCCGTTCCACCATATCGATATCCCTCTGATTAATCACATTTACAACAATTAATGCAGCCCCCAACTCCCGCGCCATTGAAGCAGCATAATTCATGGTTCCTGACGAGTAGTCCGAAAAGTCAACGGCCACCAGAATTTTTCTTATTTCTTCCATAACTTCCCTCCATTACCCTGGCCTATAGGTGTCCTTAAGCACGAAAAAAGGATCCATCCACTATCAGCTCAGGATGGGAATTTCAGTGGGTCATAACCCACGGCATAAACCATTCCGAGTGCCTTCAGTTCCCTTCTACTTCTGAAGCTGATCGATCATGATGGGAACCACGTCGTACAGATCTCCCACGATGCCATAGTCGGCAACACTGAAAATATTGGCCTCTGGATCCTTATTGACCGCCACAATGCACTTGGACGTTCCCATCCCTGCAATGTGCTGAATAGCCCCTGAAATACCCAATGCAATATAAAGCTTCGGGCTTACCACCTTCCCGGTCTGGCCCACCTGATGCTGATGATCTCTCCACCCGGCATCCACGGCACTCCTGGACGCGCCCACCGCAGCACCAAGCAGATTTGCCAGTTTTTCGACAAGGGCAAACCCTTCTTCGCCCCCAAGACCCCTTCCGCCGGAAACAATGATGTCCGCCTCAGTCAGTTCCGGGCCCTGCCCCTCCGGGATGTCCAGCTTGCTGATCCTGGCGCGAGGAGGGGTCAGTGAGACCTTCAACGCTTTGACCTGGGTATTTTCCTTTTTCTCCACAGGACGAAAGGCATTGGGACGCAGGGTCACAAACCTGAGAGGGGTAGTTATCGTCATCCGGGCCAGTGCCTTTCCGGCATAAACGGGCCGTAAAAATGAGATTTCCCCATCATTCAATATAATATCAACACAATCGCTCAGCAGACCTGCATGAACCCGCTGAGCAACCCTCGGGGCCAGATCTTTCGCCATGGCCGAATTGGCCATCATCACCAGACTGGGACTAACCTGATGAATCACGGTCTCCAGCACACTTGTATAGGTCTCGGTCTGGTAGGCATCCAGGCCCGGATCATCAGCCAGATAGACTTCATGGGGACCATATGCTTGGATCTCCGCCACCAACTCCGAGATACCGCTCCCCGCCAGGAGAACCGTCACCTTCGTACCCAGCTCGTCCGCCAGGGCCCTCCCCTTGCTGACCGCCTCTTTTGCGGCCTTGCGCAACCTCTTTTCCCTTTGCTCTGCAAAAACCAGGATAGACATATTCAACCTGTTCCTCAACCTCAAAAGATCTTCCTCTCTTCTTTGAGGATCGTAATCAGTTCTGCGACAGACTCCTCATGATTTCCGCTCAGGACCCTTCCTCCCTGTCTCGGCGGTGGAATCACATAGCCCTCCACATGCGTGATCGGTTTGAGCTCCTCCGGAGATAGATCCAGCTCTTCCAGGGTTATGGTTTCAACCTTCATTTTTCTTGCAAGCATAATACGACGCATCGATGGATACCGGGGATCGTTGAGCCCTTTCTGGGCCGATAGAAGGCACGGCAAAGCGACTTTTATGATTTCGCTTCCCCCCTCGATATCACGCCTTGCGGTTATTTTTCCGTCGTCGATACTAAGCGATGACACCGCGTTAATTTGTGGTAAGTCCAAGGCCTCTGCCAACCGAGCAGGGACTTCAGAGGCAGCATCGTCAATGGCCTCTTTACCACAAAAAATCAGATCATAATCCTGACCCTTCAGCCATCTGCTCAGCACTTCAGCATATATGTACGGATCAGCGTCATTGATCTCTTTGCAATCGAGCCAAACAGCATGGTCAACACCGATCGCCAAACACTGTCGAAGCGCCTGTGAAGGATCTTTGAAACCCGCAGAAACAGCCGTGACGTGACCGCTGTCGGTTTCTGTTAGGCGTATCGCCTCTTCGACTGCGTATTCATCAAACGGGTTGAGAATGAACTTGACCTGACTTTCTTCAATCAATCCCTCCGGATTTAACGATATCCTTGCCTCTGTATCAAATGTCTGTTTAATGCAGACGATAATATTCACGACTGTGTATCCCTCTCCTTTTTTTCTTTCGTAATGGTCACACTGCAGATGATCGGCAACGGCTCTCTTTCACCTGCAAGCTCACAAAACCTCTTCAGAAAAACTCCGACAAAAAAAAGAATATGAACGGCATCAGCTCCTCATCCCATCTGCGCCCGTCTTAGAACCTTAAGGAAGGGAGCCATAGAACGATACTCGGGAAAAAAATCAAGATAATAACAGCGAGTAAATCCGTAAGAAAATACGGGATAGAACCGATATACATATCCATAATGCTCACTTCAGGGGGAGCAATCCCTTTGAGATAAAATACTGAATAAGCGAATGGAGGGGTCATGTTGGATACCTGCAAGGTAACGCAAAAAAGCATACCAAAATAGACGGGGTCAACACCGAGGGCTTTGACGATCGGCGCAAAAATAGGTACGAGGATGAAGATCATGCCCACCCAGTCCATAACGCAGCCCATAACGAAGATGATACACAGCATAATCAAAATGACGCCCGTTGGACCAAAGGGAAGACCCAATAAAAAACTCTTGACCAATGCCATGGCGCCCATGGAGAGGAAAACAGCACAAAAAAGCTTACCTGCCAGGGCTATAAAGAGCACCATACTGGAAATCCGTAAGGTTACCAATGCAGATTCCTGAAGATTCTTCCATGTGAGTTTGCCATACACCGCTGCCACGATGACCGCGCCGAGAGCGCCCATGCCGCCGGCCTCGCTCGGAGCGGCTATGCCGAAAAAGATGGTCCCCAAGACGGCCAGGATTAGGAAAAGCGGGGGCACCATGGATGTGAGGATCATCTTTGCCAGTTGCCAGCCAGTCACTCTGGCCCTTTCTTCCTTTGAGATGGGTGGTCCGACCGATGGCTGTATCCAGGCGCGTATCACGATATAGGCCAGGTCAAAAAAGGCCAGGAGCATGCCGGGCAGAATCCCTGCAATAAACAGGGCACCGATGGACACCCCACCTGTAACCCCATAAAAAATCAGCATGACACTCGGAGGGATGATGACCCCCAGGCCTCCCCCGACCAAAACGGCCCCCGATGCAAAGCCCTTCTGATATCCGCGTTTAAGCATACTTGGAAGCGCGAGCAAGCCGATGGTAATGACTCCCGCGCCGACGACCCCTGTACAGGCCCCAAAAAGGGTCGCCATTAACACCGTCGCTATGGCCAGTCCGCCTTTTACAGGCCCGAGCAGAAGGTATAGGCTCCCATAAAGCTTATCAGCGATCCCGGCGCGTTCCAGCATGGCACCCATGAAGATGAACAATGGAACGGCCACAAAGGGAAAGGCGGTCATCATACCAAAGGTGGTAATCGGAAACAGGGTGACAAAGTCCTGCCCAAGAAATACCAAGGCAAATAAAACGGAAAATCCGCCCATGGCAAAGGTTACAGGAATTCCCAACATCACTGCCACAATAATGGCAATCAACATCAAAACCGCAAATACTCCAAGATCCATTATCCGTCTCCGTGAAAAAGATTAGAGATCCCTTCGCTCATACCTTACAAAAACACGTCTACCATCCGCACCTAATCTGGTTTACCCCTCTTAAGGATGATCACATCACGTACAAACTCCACAATACCTTGGAGCCCTAACAGGAGGAATGCTATCGGTATGAATATTTTAAGAGGCCAAATCGGCTCGTGAAGCGGGCTGCTCCTGCTCACTTCCCCAAGTTTCCAAGCGGTATATGCATAGACCGACCCGTCTTTTACCAGGAAGTAACACAGAGGGAACAAAAGAAATATGTAGCATATCAGATTGATCACGGACTGTGTTCGAGGTGAGAACATGTTAAAAAGGACATCGACTCTGATATGGGCCTTCATCTTCAGGACCCATGCCCCGCCCACCAAGAAAGCAACAGAATAAAAATGTAAGGCCGCGTCATATGCCCATGTGGTTGGGCTGTTAAAAAGATACCTCATGAGCACATCAAAGCAAACGACTACAACGAGAGCCATGATAAGATAACTGGCTATCCGTCCAGTAAATTCGCTAAGCGTCTCAATCCACCTCAAGTACCTCATCTTAAAATCCTCCATCTGATCGCTTCCGGTAAGTTTGCGAAATTTCCCATACCGACACATAATCATCATTGACACAGCACCGGGAATTTCCCGATGAACTGTTTTTTAGAATCATTTTCACCTGTAATTCCTGAGAGACCGTCTATTTCACAGGCGGTGAGCAATGCCCGAACCGCCCGTTGCTGATACAGGCAAAATGAAGGGGGTGTCTTACACCTTCATTTTGCCTGGCGTTCCAGCACCATAAATCCGTTTCACTTACTTGACCCGTTTCTTCATTTCAGAGTACGGGATCATCTGGCCAAACTAGCCGCCAGTCTTGTCAAGTAGATCCCCAAAGGGCGCGACTTTGCCCCATTTCTTTGCAAAACTCTCCCAAGACTCCAGGATACGGGCCACGTCGGGATCTGTCTTTGCCTTTTTGGCATACAGGGTTAAGGCGGCCTCATTAAATTCCCGCATGACATCCTCGGGCATGAGCTTTAATTGACATTTGTATTTATCCATCGCCGTCAGCATCGCCACCACATCTTCTTCGCGGTTCCAGGAAAAGGTCCACAGAAGCGTATCATGACACGCCCTCGCGATCTTTTCCTGGATGTCTTTTGGAAAGCTGTTCCATTTCTTCTGGTTAAATGCAACCAGGAGGACCGAGTGATTGGTTTTCTTCGGGGTAAAATAGATATACTTGGCGGCCTCTAAATAGCCTACCTCCTGCCCCAGGGCTATATTGGAGACTTCAAAGGCATCGATGACCCCCCTCTCCATACTCGGGATAACCTCACTGGCGCCGAGTACAACCAATGATCCCCCCAGGGACTGCATAATGTCGGCCCGCAAACCCGCGGCTCGCATCTTCAAACCTTTCACATCCGCCAACGTCTTGATTTCCTTATTGGTGTACAGGAATATCTCTGCCGTCTGTATGGCAAAAGGAAAAACAACAGCATTATATGTTTTCTTGAAAATATCTTGAAGAATCTCCAGACCTCCCCCGTGATACAGCCAAACGATTTTTTCTGTCCCGCTTACATTACCGGGGCTGTCACAATAAAATGGAGACGCATAGGACCTGGACATGGCATAACAGGGACAACCGATGCCGAAATCAAGCGCGCCTACGCCCGCAGAAGGATATTCCTCAAGCACCCCCACAAGCTCACCGCCTGTATGCACTTCCATCTTCACTCTTCCGTCCGTATAACAGGCAATCATCTCCGCAAGTTTTTGATTGGCTCCCCAAAGCTGCTGAATTCCCCTTCCCCATGCGGCTTGTCCTCTTAACTTCCAGGTTTTCTCTGCTGCCGAAGCAGTTGTTGGACTGAGCGCGAGACTTAGACCCAAAAAGGTCAAGGCCACCACAATAGCTACCACTTTTACCTTTTTACTCATTTTTCATACCTCCTCTTTGTTTTGACGTTACTGCGTTTACCCTTAGTCCCCTTCAGCACCTCCTTTCCCCCGTGTTTGATCCCCATCAAACATGATTTCGTACCGAATTTGCCCAATTTACGCGCCCTCAGAGGTCTCTATCTCACGACGGAAACCGCCCTATTTTACCCATTCACCCCTTATGTCACGCTTAGGGATGTTCTTCAAGGACCTCCTATAGAATAGGGCCACTAAAAACATCAAAGACCTCAAGGTCTTCTCTCACATCATAAACCTTGTGAAGGACGCGCGGGGGCACATTAACAAGAACGCCCTTTTCCAGTTTCAAATCTCCTATCCCTTGAATCCAAATCTTCGCTTTTCCGGAAACAGGGTAGATGATATCATTAACTTCGTGTGTATGTTCGGGAATGTCGGCGCCTTTTGGCACGAGGGCATGGATGATTGTCACGTCTACATCATCATCCTTTTGGGTCAATAGAAACGTCAATTTAACCTTTTCGTTCAGTGGGTGAGACTTGGAGTCTATATCTTTTAGCTCTTTGTAGATATGTCCCTTCATTCCCTCATCTATCTGTCTGGCCCCATCTGCGGAACCCCAGCCTTCCTTTTTATTCGAATTCATTCAAGTCCTCCCTTTCTAAAAAAGCGCATGATCTTGTCGAACGACACTCAAAAACCGGCCCATCTCAATATCTCCCTGAACATCATCCAGATGCCCGTTATACTTTGGGGATGAGTCAGAGCATTTCCATCGGTTCAGTTGTTCGAAAGCAGTGTTCGGCGTTGGGGGGTACGTAGGTCACGTCGCCCGGCTTAAGCTCAGCAGTTTTTCCTTCCACCTCAAGCGTCCCTTTTCCGCTCACGACAAAATTCTCATGTTCCCAGGGATGACTGTGGCTCGGGCTCGCCGAGTCGGCATCAAAGCTGACGACCCGCATATAAAAATTGGGCGCCCCATCCGTCGCTCCTATGACAGTGCGCATTTTTATTCCATGAGCCCCCGCTTCACTGACTTCCTGGGCCTCCGCATCCAAGTAGTTGATGTGTTTCATTCCTTGTCCTCCTTCCATCTTTTCTGTTATATTTTGTGATAGCCCTAAAGCCCCAGGGCCCCAGCCAAGATCTCGGCCACATCCATAACCCGTATTTTCTCCTCCACCTTGAGATCCCTTACTGCATTCTCAAGCATGGTGTGGCACCAAGGGCAGGCCGTGGCAATGATCTCAGCGTCCACTTCAATGGCCTGTCCCACACGCATGTCCGAAAGCCTCTTTTCCTCTTCAACCTCGGTAAACATGCGCCCACCTCCGCCGCCGCAGCACAGGCTGTCCCTCCCGCTCATCTTCATCTCCACCAGATTAAGCCCGGGAATCGCCTTCAAAAGTTTTCTGGGAGATTCCAAAATGTTGTGATGTTTTGACAGGTAGCATGGATCATGGTAGGTAACGGTAACATCCATTTCTTTGTCGAATTGAACCTTTTTTTCTTCCATTCTGTCGGCGAAAAATTCGGTGTAATGTTTGATTTCAAAGTCTTCTTTGAGTGATGGATAGTCCTCGCTGAATGTATTGAAATCATGGGGACTGGTCGTCACGATGGCCTTGGCGCCCGTCTCCTTGAAAACCTCCATATTTTTTATGGACAGTTCCTCAAAGAGCACCTCGTCACCCAGTCGGATAACCGTTTCGGCGCTGCATTTTTCTTCCTCTAATATGCCGAAATCGACCTCAAAAAACTGAAACAGCTTGACCAGGGACCGGGCAAGGTCCTGCAGTCCCGGTTCAAAACTGGTAGAGCATCCCACAAAGAAAAGAACTTCGGCCTTTTCACGGGGAAGCATCTTGACCTTGAGATCCTTCAGCCATTCGAGACGTTTCTCCTGGGCCTGGTTATAGGGATTGCCGTACATATAGATGGATTCCAGTACCTTGCGCTGGTCCGGCATCGGTCCGATGGACTTTTCCACAAGCAGCTTTCTGCCCCTGTCTATGATTTCCATGAGGGGAATCCCGGCGCTCAGGTCACTGCATCTATTGACACATGCGTTACACGTGGTGCAGCGGAAGATATTGGTCATGAGTTCTTCCCTATCCGGTCCATCAAACAATCCCCACCGTATGGCGTAATAAAGGGACTGGGTCAAACCAGACGCGCCGCGGCTATAAAATCCGCCGGTATTCATGAACACCGGGCATGCGGAGATGCAGAAATTACAGTTCCAGCACTTCCGCGTTCTCGTTTCAATATCCTCCATCAATTGTTTTGTGACATCATCGAGTTCAGGCATGATAACCTCCAAAAATTATCCCCGGGGGCTTCATCCGGCCGGAGGAACCTAAGAAAGGTTCTGCCCCTGCGGATGAACCTCGCGGCGATTTAGGTTTTTATTGGAACAAAGCCGTAAATTCAGCAACAGAGGCATAAGAATCAAGGTCATAAACGGCATCCATGACCCGATTCAGGGTCTTTGCGTCCAGCACGGCCGAGCTGTTACCTGTAAATTTCTGCTTCAATTCATCGCGGCTCAGGCAGTGGTCCGGGTCATAGGTATCACCATATATGTACTCACCCGTATCCGTAAACGCACCTTTACTCGATTGCACCTCGAGAGTATAGTGCACCTGTGTCATCAATTTCCCCTTGGGTTGATCTGAATTCAGATAGGCAATCATCTTCTGCTCACATTTTTCGTCCTTTACAGACGTCACCTTTTTGCTGAACTCCAGCAGTTGAGGATTTGTCAGTGTTTCCGGCAATTGCCACTGGGGACCTACCGGGATATCATAGGCAGCGCAGGCCAGACAATACCCGGTGCTGTACTGGGCATGAACCGCGTCCTTCCGTTCCCACTCATCCCATTTGCTGACGCTGATAAACAGCTCACTCTGGGCCACGGCAGGATGGACCTTAACGGTAATAGCCTCAATGTCATCCGGCTTTAGCCCTTCCTTTTTCATCATGGTCTTCAACATGTAGATGGGGGTGTGAAACCAGCGGCAGCAGGGATATGGCTTGATACCCATTTCCATGATGCCCCATTTGTTCCCCAGATCCTTTGTCATGGCGTCAAAGTCAAATTCCAGCATGCCGAATGCCTTCCAGAAGCTGTATTCGCCATAATCGTCTACAATGCACCGGTCCCCTGTATAGCCATCCTTTGAGAAAAGCGCTGAGATGAGGCCCACAAAGGCAAACCAGCCCATATCCTGATACTTCAGGTTACCCAGAGGCTTGGTATAAAGCCATTTGGAGATCATCGGCACGGCCGTGTAATAGCCTGCAATGCCCATGGCATTCTGGATACCTTCGGCGTCGAGCTTGAACACCTTGGCCGCTGCCACGGCTGCCGCAATCGTGTTGAATCCGAAGCCCGATGCCTTCGAAATATCCGTACCACCCTGATCATTGATGGTTAGCAGGGCATAGCTCTGGCAAAACCGATAAGCGAATTCATATCCCAGTGCGATGGCCGTAATCAATTCTTCACCGCTTGCACCGACCTTCTCCGAGGCACTCAGGGCCGCATAGAGCGGCACACCGCCGATATGGTAATAGTTGTAAAGGGTCTCATCGGCATCAATGAAATTACACAGCTTGCAATTGACGTAGGCCGCAGCGGCAGCGGAGGTCTTATGCCCGTTCACCACGATCGTTCCATCGGTTCCGCTCCCGAATTCCTTGCCCAACTTCTCGATTAGAATCCCCTCGGGTACGGCATAGCTTCCCATGGTGCAGCCGATACCGTCAAGGATATAGTCCTTGGTCTGTTCCACGACCTCCTTGGGGAGATCCGAAAATTGGGTTTTATTTACAAACTCACTAAATGTCTTTGTAATATCTTGACTACTCATGACTTTTCCTCCCTAAAAAGCGTTTTAACCAACTATCTATATCCTTCCAGTATTCCTGGATTCAAAATATTGTTAGGGTCAAATGCTGCCTTCATCCTCTTCACCAGCTCATAGGCGGCCTCTCCGTACCGGCGGATGAAAAACGGCGTCCGTTTGGAAAACTGGCCCCACTCACCGCCGCAGGTCCCGTATTTGATGTTAAAATCAGCCTCCTTTTCAAACTGGCGCCTGTTGATCTCCCGCATGACCTCATCATCCCACTCCGGGGGCAAGACAAAGGTGGGGTGCATGGTCAAGGCGCCGATGTGGCCGAAATAATAATTGGTGAGGTCTTCGAGGTAGGGAAAGCCCTCGTTAAACCGTGCCCCTGCCTCCATGGCCTCCTCCAGATGCTTGAGGTTGGCAACCAACTCAATGGCAATAAGTTTTCCCTGAAGTTTGTTCATGAGGTACGGCGCAATCACCTCGCGAGCCACCCATAGTTTCTTCCATTCCTCAATATCCGTGATGGGTCGTGCCTCAATAGGATCTTCCTCCTGGAAGATTTTCATGACCCTTATCATCTTTTTTTCAGCCTCTTCCTTGTCCTGCCCAACGGCAACAAAAAATATCACGGGTCCGGGAGGCGGTTCCATGTCCTTAATCTGATAGGCAATGGTTGAGACGTTTTGATCCATAAATTCCATGAAAAGCGGCTTTGGGGCCTTTTCCAGGTACATCCGCTTCACCCCTCTGGCAATAGGCTTCAGGTCATTATAGACTGCAATGCCATAGGCCTGCTGTGCTATGGGTGTTAGGCGCATACGGATCTTGGTGACGATACCCATGATACCGTCTCCTCCCACGAACATCTTGGTCAAATCCGTGCCGCCTGCCTTTCGCATCCCTCTTGTGCCGGTTTCGATGATTTCACCCGTCGGTAACACTACCTCCAACCCATATACATAATCGGCGATCCTGCCCATTGCCGCATCAATAATATGCCCGCTCGTGTTGTTGGAAATGACGCCCCCCATACTGGCAATGACCCGGCTTCCAGGCCAGATGGGCAAAAACCAACCCCGTTCCCCGAGCATAACTCCCGCCTCATCCACCCGGACGCCCGGACCCGACTCAAAAAAGCCCCAGTCCTCCATAATCTCAAAGCTTGTCAGCCTGGATGTATTGATCATAATCCCAGGTGTGTGGGGACGAGAAGATCCGGCTAGTTGAGTACCTGAAGCACGAACAAATACCGGGATCTTTTCCTGATTGGCGTACTTGAGAATATCCGAGATCTGCTCCTTTGTCTCCGGGAGAACAACGGCCAGCGGAAGGTTTTCACGATTCGCATGATAGGGGAAGGGATCGACCGACTCCTTTATCCTTTCAAAGATACTCGTGGTTACATATTTTTTTCCGACGGTCCCCTCCAAAAACGATACAATATCCTGTTCTTTGTATTCTATACCCATAGGACACCTCCTCTAAAATCGATTAAAAATACAGCCAGATTTCGTCAGGCTGCCAAATATTTTCTAATGGGCAGATCAATGTCCCTGCTCATGACCGCTTCCTCCTCCGTGTAGCCCAACTTCGTCATCCTCTTTTCAACAAACTCTTGAATCCCTGAAATCTGCGACCCTGATATTTGTTTGAAGCGACCCTGAAGGCCGAGGTATTCGGCCACCGGAATCAGTTTTTCCGGATAATAGGTTAGTCTCACTTCGCCCTCTTCATCCGTTTCCATCAAAGGGAAGCTACCCGACTCTACTGCAAGGCGTA
>CAZACO010000028.1:0-14726 GCA_964483185.1 uncultured Desulfobacteraceae bacterium | reverse complement strand
AACGCGCCCGGGAGGCCATGGGCATCACCGGTTTCACCCTTCCAACCATGCACCGTTGGATCTGTTCCCGGCGGGGTCGCAGTATGACCCTTCACCCTTTTCAGAAGGGACACTACCTTGGGAGCGGGCAGGCCCATAGGGTCCTTTCCGAGGCAGGCCTCGACGGCGAGAGCCAGTATCGGGCCGTGATCCGATATGTAAAAGAGGGGCGGTGAGGCTTTGGCGAGAGAACTTTTTGATTACGATTAATCCCGGTTAGGAGGTCAGACATGCAGGACATGGAAGAAGTCATCCAGGAGTGGAAACCCACCAGGATCCATTTCGGCGAAGGGGCCATCAACAAGGTTGGGGATGCAATCCGGAGATATTCGGACAATGCGCTCGTGGTCATCGGCCGGGGTTCAGTCAAGGCCAACGGTGTCTTGGACAGGATTACCGGAATTCTGGATCAGGCCTCGGTCAGATATGAGGTCTGCGAAGGGGTGGAACCGAACCCCAGCAAAGAGACGGTTTACCGAATCGCCTATCACCTGCTGGCACGAAACTTCACATGCCTGCTGGCCGTCGGCGGTGGATCCGTCATCGACGCCTCCAAGGCCGCCGGCATATTGGCCAAGGTGAAGGAGGGCGACCTGGATGACTATTTCGGCGTGGGGATGGTCTCCAAGAAGACCGAACGGGCCATGGACCTTGTGGCCGTTCCCACAACCAGCGGTTCCGGAAGTGAGGTGACCCGCTTTTCGGTCATTACCGACCCCGGACTGGGGGTGAAAAAGCTCATGATCGATCCGGCCATCGTCGCCAACGAGGCAATCGTGGACCCCGAACTGACCTACTCCTGCAGCAAACGGGTTACCCTTGTTTCAGGCCTTGACGCCATGACCCATCTGGTGGAAGGCTTTCTGAACACGGTGGACGACGCCGCAGACCCCCAGACCAACCAGCGGGCCCTCGCCGGATTGCCCCTTCTCTTTGAGGCCCTACCCAGGATCGTCCGAGACCCTCAGGACAAGACAGGACGAAGAAACATGGCCCTTGCCAGCCTGCTCGGGGGGATGGTCCTCTTTTACAAACAGGCCGGCGGTCCCCACCTGAATTCATTCAGTTGGTGTAACGTGATGGATCACGGCGAGGCCTGTGCCGTCATGTTGCCCTATTACGGGGCCTATTATGCCCCGGTGGTGGCGGACAGGCTGAGAAAGGTCTCAAACATCCTGGGAGTTCGGGATTCCGGTGACGTGGCCAGGGATTTCTCCCAGGGGTTGCTCGATTTCTACCGTGAGTTGGGGTTCCCCTTGACCCTGAAGGAATTTGAGGGCTTCTCCAGGGAACTCATCGAAAAGGCGGTTTCGGATGCAGCCCAAAACAGGATGAAACTCGAGGCCATGCCCCGACCGGTTCCCGTGGAAAAAGGCGAATCGGTCTTGCGGACCATCATAAAAGGGGCGTATGAGGGGACACTGGACGAGATCCTCAAACTATAAAATGGATCCATTTCCTGGACGAGGAATCAGCATATGCTAAAGGGCGTCGGCCATATCGGCATAGCCGTGAAGAACATCGAAGAGAGCCTGGGGGCTATCAGCAAGGCCCTGGACCTCCCGGTCCCCCAGATTCAAGATCATCCCGACAAGAAGATGAAGGTGGCGGTGGTGGACCTCAAGGGGATTGGGCTGGAATTCATCGAGGACTACAGTGAGGGGGGGGCCTTTGCCTCATTCGTGAAGGAGAGGGGCAATGCCATCCATCATGTTTGCCTCCTGTCAGATGACCTGGAGGCGGATCTGGAGATCCTTGAAGAACGAGGGGTGGAGCTGGCCGACAGGAAGCCCAAGCTGGGACTGAGGGGAAAGAGGATCGCTTTTACCCGGCCATCTGTCCTGGATGGCATCCCGCTGGAACTGTCCGAGCCATAGAATATATATCTCCGGGCATGCTGCGTGAGTTTCCTTTGCAAAAGAAACTCGCGAAAGGGAACCGGGATGAGGTTGAAAAAGCCGTTCAAATCGGTCGCTGTATTGGAAGAGATGCTGCTACACCGGAAGAGGCGCGCAAGATCTTGAACATTCCACGCCGGAATCCGGTCGGCCGATTGGCGCTTTATTCAGCCGCCAAAATAGGGATGGACCCATCTGATCTGATCCCCTTCATGGATCTCAATGGATTCATATTTATGGGGCGGGGCAACCTCACCATTTATGACAAACATGATGTGGTCTTTTCCGGTTTTTTTCCGGATGGTCTTGACCATCGGCTCTTCCTTCTTGGACTCCCGGATACGTTTGACCACCTCAATAAGTTTGGTCCCTTCCGGGAATTCATGTTCTTTGCAGTTGATGAACGCCTTCATATGGCGTCTCCTTAAAGAAGACCGGCCTGTCAAGGAGGTTAAGTAAAATCAGGGAGAGGGGTAACAAGCGCTTCTTCTCTTTCTGAGACCCATCGTGAGTGACTACTTCCATCGGCAAACAGTGGAACAACGGCCGTCCTAATATTCGATGGCGAATTCTCTCCGGTATAGCCCTTGGTCACGAGGCCCAAGCTTGCCCCCTTGAACGGGATAGACTAAGGCAAAACAGACGGTGTGTCAAGTGGTAATAATGACAGAGATTTCGATTTCAGGGACAAGATCATGTCTGAATACTGAAAATATCGCTATTTTCTATTTAAATTTGTGCGACCTTGGAGAAATGGATTGACGTGCAGATGATCAAATGATATGATCAATTTACATTTTTGGACACAAACAACATCATTATTTATTCTATAAAGAGAGGTCGGTTTTGGGGCGCATCGTAAAGAAAAAGCTGTCTGACTCAGTACTTGAAGAGATCGGTCGTATGGTTGAAGCAGGTGAACTAAACAGAGGGGACAAACTCCCCCCCCAGGATCAGCTTGCGGCTCAGCTCGGCGTAAGCCGCCCGTCTCTGCGTGAGGCGTTGAGGGCAATGGAAATGATTGGGGCCATTGAACAACGGCCCGGCTACGGCACCGTCTTCCTCGGTGGAGTTCCCGTACTCTACGCTGAACAGCTGAGTGTCCCATCCATAGACGACGAAGCAACAAACATCGATCTGGGCGTTGCCCGCAGGTATGTGGAAACGGCATGTGTGGAGTTGGCTGTGGACAGAGCCACCACAGAGGAAATTGATGAGATGGGCAGGATGATTAATGAGATGGAGCAGGCACTCAAAGACGATCGGACGGATGATTACGAAGTCGCTGATATCAATTTTCATTACCTGGTGGCCAAAGCGTCCCAAAATCAATTTCTGATTCATTTTTCGGTGACCATTCGGGGGATCATGGAACGCTTTATCAGGGAACTTTTCCGCATCTTGCCCAATAGATATGCGCGCTCAATGACATTTCACCGGAGGATCTACGAGGCCATACACCAGAGGGAAAGAACATTGGCGGTTGAGGCAATGACGAGTCACATAGACGACATTCTCAACGGTCTGAAGACATACTATGGAGGTACCAGTCAAGAGCACTCGGATGCGCGATCTGAAGCCTAAGGCAGCGCGTGCCGACGGCCGCTCTGACCTGGCAATGATGGGCATCGTCCTGATTTCCAGATCCGCGCGGGCCAATACGTAATTCGTGTTTCGGGAGCCATTGGCGGTTTTTTAATTGCTGAAAAACACGTCAAAGAATAGGGGTTGCGAGAACAGAGCGTCCAATACGAGTGCCGACTGCCAAGAAGGCCTAAAGCGAGACTGGACGCAAGAAAATGAATAAGGAGGTGCAACATGAAAGGTGTATGCAACAAAGTCCTGAAGGTTGATTTGAGTACGGGCACCTGCAGTACCGAAGAGGTCCCTGATAAGGTCTATGAGTACTTCCTGGGCGGCGCAGGCATGGCCGCCTACTACATGTGGAAAGAGTGTGCGGCCGGCACGACCGCTTTCAACCCGGCCAACCGTTTAACGTTTGCCGCAGGTTCCCTCAACGGGGTGGCCCAGTCCGGAGCCGGCAAATGGTCGGCAGGGGCCATATCGCCGTCCTTCAACTTGAACGCAGACTCCGCCGCCACAGCCAGTTTCGGGATTGCCATGAAACAGGCCGGTTTCGATGCAGTGGTAACCCATGGTCGGTCGGATAAACCGGTTTACGTGGTGGTGGACGACGGCAGGGCGGAAATAAAACCGGCAGACGACATGTGGGGAACAGACGCCTACCAGACTGAAGACGCCATCCACGCCCGGGAAGGCGAAGACTGTGAGGTTGTGACCATCGGCCAGGCCGGTGAACGACTGATCCGTTTCGCCAACATTCAGACACGTAAGAAGTCCTTTTTAGGACGTTGCGGACTGGGAGCGGTCATGGGCTCCAAAATGCTCAAGGGTGTCGCTGTCAGAGGTAAGCACCCATTGGACTATCATGATGCCGAGGAGATCAAGAGGCTCAACACCCAGATCAATAAACGTGTACTGGAAATAGACAATGACAAGCCCGAGTGGCTGCAGATCAAGAGAGTGGGGACCGCCCTGGCCACTGAGCTGTTCGCGCCCCAGGGTAACTTGCCCATCAAGAATTACTCCCTGGCCGACTGGCCCGAGGGGGTGGAGGCCTGGCACGCTTCCAATTACTACAAGGAGCTCCAGATCACCCCCTGGCCCTGCAAATTCTGTGTGATTCAGTGCCACAACAAGGCTCATGTCAAAGAAGGTCCCTATGCCTACGAGGGTAAGGGACCGGAATATGAATCCTTCGCCATGATGGGTCTCAACACCCTGTGTAAGGACGTCAAGGCCGTCTCTTATGCCTGTGAACTGGCCAACCGTTACTCCATGGACACCATAAGCCTGGGAGTGATCATCGCTTTTGCCATGGAGTGTTATGAGAAAGGCCTGATCACCAAGGACGATACCTATGGCATAGATCTGACATGGGGTAATGATGAAGGCGTGGTGGCGTTCACAAAAAAAATCGGCATGAGGGCTGACGGGTTGGGATACCTATTGGGAGAGGGTACCAAAATCACGGCCGAGTCCTTGGGCCGGGGCGCTTCGGACTGGGCGGTCCAGATGAAAGGCCAGGAAATAGCGGCCCACAGTTGGCGGGCCCAGTACATTTCGGCCCTCAACTATTGCACCGGTGTGGCATCCGGTCCCAATCACGAGCGCGGAAACTCCCAGCACATTTGGGTTGGGCATATCAGACTGCCAGAGTGGGGCATAGACGAAGTGGAAAACGAGGAGCGCTGGTCTTGGGAAAATGCCGGCGATCGCAATGCCAAGTTCCACGACTACTGTAACGTGATCAATTCGGTCGGTCATTGCAAGTTCCAGGAGTTCCGAGGGTATACGTTAACCGATCTCACCAATACCCTCAATGCCGCTACGGGTCTTGGTTGGGACTTAGACGATCTCCGTCGTTCCGGAGAGAGGATTACGACGCTCCAGAAGATACTGAATATCCGTTACGGCTGGAAAAAAGCGGACGATTTTGCTTATCCGAAACGCTTTATGGAGCCGGTCACTGAGGGCCCGGCTGCCGGGAAGATACCCGTCGGTCTGGATAATGCGATCCTGGAATATTACGGGACCCGCGGCTGGGATTCCGATGGAAAGCCCACCCCTGAATTGATCCGGCGTTTGGGGATGGAAGATTACGCCGACTAAGATAGTCTGTGAGAGCGGGAGACTCTTTCCGATTTCTTAGGGTAATAGACTATCCCTGAATCCCTAAATTCACATATGCCCGCAAAAAGAATTTTTTGCGGGCATTTTGAACGGGAAAAACGCCCGGGGAGTTAGCGGATTGGAAGCTCATTAAGCGGCTCATTTGGTGCGGGACGTTTCCAGGAGGGCCGCCTGTTTAAAAGGGCCAGTGACGTCAAGGCCCCTGCGCCAAGCAGTGCCGTTTGTACGAGGCCCGATACCAAGGGCCCTAAAGTCCCGCCGATTCCGCGAAAAATGGGGGATAGGAGATATCCCCCTATTGCCACCGAGAGCGTCAGCCCGAGCAGCCTGTTTGGAGGCCGCGGGCTATCTGTTTCATCCCCCCTGTCACGGCAGGGTAGGGCATAGAGGAGTTCATTGATGGAGACGCTCCTCGTGAAAAGACCGTCCACCCCCGGGCCCCATGCCCGGATTATCCGCCCGCAGCCCCCGGCAGCACCGGCCACGGCAGTCAGGCCCATGGCGTCTTTGACGGTTCCCTTCAGTTCATCGGTCTGCATCACGCCCTCAGAAACGCCTCGGGGGGGCCGGTCCATGACGCCGGCCCCGGAAGGATCCATGGCAAGGGAGAAACAGGCCAGATTTGTCCATACGCCCTGCCATACGCTGGCGCTCTGCCCCGCAAGACCACTCTTGACGGATAATTCTGTCAGTATGTCCGCATGACTGGTTGTCAGGAGGAAGCGGAGGCTTTTTCCCATGTTCAGGTAAAATGCCCTTCCCCCTGCGATTCCCGCCAGGATGGAGAGGAGGTCATCATTTTCCAGTACCAGGTCGGCCGTCTGCCGAGCCAGTTCGGCCCCCTCTTTTCCCATGGCAATCCCCACGTCGGCCACCCTCAGGGCCAGCACGTCGTTGATGCCGTCCCCGACCATGGCAACACTCATTCCGGCCTTTTGAAATGCCTGAATGATCTGAAGCTTCTGCTTGGGGTTCAGGCGTGCGAACACATGGGCCCGTGTGGGCAATGCGCTCATCTGGGACGGCTCAAGGTCATTGAAATTAGAGGTTTCCAGAATCCGCAGCGGCTCGTCGCCGCTAAGCCCTAATTGCTCGCCGATATGCTGTGCGGTGAGGCTCTGATCCCCGGTAATCACCGCTGTCCTGATGCCGGCCCCGTGGAGGCCTTTAATCAGGCTTTTGGCCCCGTTTCGCAAGGGGTCCTCAAGACCGATGAGACCGGCCCAGCAGAAGGATCCATCCTCCTTGCATGTGAGCAGTTCTGATCCGGAACGTCCCCTGCAGTAGGCTACACCAAGCACCCTCAAACCTCTCCCTGCCATCCGGAGGTTTTCTGCTTCGATGCGATGCAGATCCGCATCCGTGAGGGGGCGTTTCCGTCCATGGTACCGGAAATAAGAACATCTCTCCAGGACCTCCGGGGCGCTTCCCTTCATGGCTGTAAACAGGCGGCCCCCCTTCTGTCTGTGCACCGTCATCATGAAGGGATGTTCGTCCGTACGATGAATAATGTCTACCATGGGATGCTCGGCCCGCACGTCCGCCGGATTCATGCCTGCGCGTCTGGCAAGATCAATCAGGGATTTTTCCGTTGAAGACCCTTCCAGAGACGGTTGATCGCCATTGTCTCCCATGGTCGCTTCATTGCAGAGCACGGAGAGCCTGATCAGCCACGAAATATCCCGCTCTTTCAGCATATCTACGTTCCCCCAGGACGTAACAAATGTCTCGCCCTCAACCCTCACCCCCTGGGTCCCCGTATGGAATTCGGTCACGGTCATCCTGTTCCGTGTCAATGTACCTGTCTTGTCAAAACAGACCACCTGAACGGTAGACAGGTTTCCCAGGACCCGCAACCGCCGGATCAGGATGCGGTTTTGCCGCATCTCCCGGTAGGCCAGGGCGAGGCCGCTCACACTGAGGGTGGAGAGCCCCGAGGGAAGGGTACCCGCCGCTAAGGAGAGGCCGTCTCTCAACGTCTGGAGGAGGCCATATCCCCGAATTAGGGAAATGGCCATGAATAGGGAGCAGGCCCCCAGACTGATCTTGATGAGATAAACACCAACGCACTTGAGATCTCTTGCCATGACGGCCTCCGGGGGCGCCACCTCCCCCAAAAACCTCTGGAGTCTTCCCAGGACCGTATCCTTCCCCACGGCAACCGCGACCGCGCGACCCCTCCCCTCCACCACAAGCGTACCCCGATAGAGCATGTTTCGCCGTTCAGTAAGGGGTACCTCCTCATCGGCCATGGGGCTGGCGGATTTGAGCACGGGGACACTTTCGCCGGTAAGGGCCGACTCATCAATGCCGAGGTCTTCCGCCCGAATGATCTTTGCGTCGGCCGGCACGCGCGACCCTGTCTCCAGGTGGATGACGTCCCCGGTCACCACCTCCTCGAAGGGGATGATTCGCCACTGGCCCTCCCGCAGCACCCGTGTTTGCAGGTTCGTTGTCTCCCGAGCTGCCCTGAGCAGCAACTCTGCCCGCATTTCCACGAGGGACCCGATTGCGGCATTGACAAAGGAGACAACCAGCCCGAGAATACCGCCTGCAATCCTGCCGGTAACGAACGACAAGCCTGCTGCCCCACTAATCAGCAGCACCGGCATCGAAGTGAACTGATTTTTTATAATGGTGGGAAAAGATCGCATGGAGGCACCTGGAAGGACGTTCTTACCCTGCACGGCCTGTCTCTCCGTCACCGAAGCCTCGGTCAGGCCGGTCTCTTGTGAGGTGGCAAAATGTGCCACCACCTGTTTTGGGGTCAGACAGTGCCAGGGGAGAGGCGCCCCGTCCGGGGCAGGAGGTGTGTCCAGGCCTGTTCGGGGAAGGGGGCGATCGATTGAATTTGTGGAAGGGGCCTTGGAGATATTCGCCCGAATCGGCCCGGAGCCGGAAGGGCGGATCGGCGATGGGCCGTCTTGGCAGTGATTGAGGGCATCCTCCAGCCATGCGGTCACTGTGTCGGGATGGTGGCGCGCGTCAAACCGCACAAGAAGGCTCCCGGTTATGGCGTTTGCCGAAACCCGCGCAATGCCCGTGCGTCTGGCCAGCTTCTTTTCAAGGTAGGCAGGCAGCGTATCGGACCCACGCAACTCGTCGATTCTAAATCGAATTCTGCCCGTAAGCTGATGAATGACCCGGATCATGAGGCACTCTTTTTCCTTATGGCATATGGTTACGCCGGCCTTTCAATCCATCTGCATACCGGAAAGAAGCCGTCCAAGCCTGCCTATGCCTTCCTCTATTTGTGATTCAGGCACATAGCTGTAACTCAACCGCATGTGTTCGTTTCCGCTCCGATTGTGGTAAAAGGCCGGTCCGGCGCCATATGCAACGGATGCATCCTTGATGGCTCTTGGCAAAAGCGCTTCCGTGTCAATCCCCTTTGATAGGGTAACCCACGTATAAAAACCTCCCTGAGGTCTTGTCCAATGCGCATGGGGAGGGAAGTGATCCTTCAAGGCGCCTAACATGGCATCTCTTTTCCGGTGATAGATTTCAATGGCCTTGGACGTCTGCCGCTCGATCAAGCCCTTTGCGGCAAACGCAAGCGCTACATACTGGCCGATCGTGGTAGAACACTGATCCTGGCCCTGCTTGGCCAAGGCGAGCGTTTCGATGAATGCTTGCGGCGCGGTAACCCAGCCTATCCTCACGCCCGGGTTAAAGACTTTTGATAGCGTATTGATATGTATTACATTTTGTGGGTCCATGGATGCGAGCAAGGGTGGGGCTTGGCCCTCAAATCGCAAGGCGCGGTAGGCGGCATCTTCGATAACCGGCACACCGTGCTCAATGGCTATTTCAATAATTTGTTGTCGACGCTTTTCAGAAAGGGTAGCCCCTGACGGATTCTGGAATGAAGGAACCAGGTAGATGAGCTTGGGATGCACGGATTTCCGTTGCAGGTCTTCAAGCACCGATTTGAGGGCCTCTGCCTGCATCCCTCCCTCGTCTAATGGAACGCCGGCAAAAAAACACTGATAACTTCTCATAACATGCAGGGCCGCCAAGTAAGCGGGTTCGCCCACAATGACACGATCGCCGGGATTCAACAAGACCCTGCAAATGAGGTCTAAGGCCGCAATGCCCCCTGTCGTCACCAGGCATTCTTCCGCCGTGGACGGCCTTCCAAGCTGTGTCATATGGCCTGCCAGCCACTCTCTGAAGGGGGCGATGCCGGGTGTCGGTCCATACCCCAGGGCCTTCCGTCCGGTTTGGCTGAGGACCTCTTGATAGGTTTCTTTGATTTCCTCCAGGAGAAAGGTCTCAGGATCGGGCAGTCCACCGGCGAAGGAGATAACCTCTGGCCGTTCAGCCAGTTTCAGCATGGCGACCACATCTGAATGTCCCATTGAATCCACGCGGCTGGCGTAAAGGGTGTTCCATTTCATGTTGCACGTTCTCCTACAGTAGAATGATGATATGACACGTTGAGTAAGGAAAGATTCAAGATGGATGACGAAAACTGAATTCCCGTGAATAGAATCAGCCAAACCCAAAGAGGAGTCAAGGAAAAATCCGCCCTTGTTCTGGAGAACAGGGAACAACCCTGAAAATATGCAGTTCTCCGGTCAGCAGCCCCAACATATTTTGCCAAAAGCGCATATCCGCGGTTACAGCGCTTTTCATTTGACACAAAGGCCTAATTTTCCTACTCTCATTTCCCATAACAAGATCGGCATATCCGGAGCACAAACCATAACCATCCGGTCATCCTCCGCGGTGCCCACCAGGCTGCAAGAAAGGGAATCGTTAGGGGGGATCGGCATGCCTCTCATCCATAACAGGGGGAGAATGTCCTCACTCTTGAGAACCCTTAACCAGCAGTTGGATCGGTCAACGGGTCCGGGTCCAACCATCAGTCCCCCCCGCAGGACGCTGTCAACCCTGTGTATCCTGGCATTGATGCTGGCACTTCTCTTTCTCCTCGCCTGCGGCCCTGCTGGAACCGAAACAGACAGTTGGAACGAACTGCTCAGAAGGCAGCAACGGGAACTTGCCGAGAGTTCAAGAACCGTGGACCAACTGACTGAGGACCTGCCGGGCCGGCTGGCGGTCATGCAAAAACGCATCTACCTGCTGAGATCCAGATTTGACAGACTGATGTTCTATTTCGATCTCACGTCGGGAAACCCGCTCGTGTTGCGGGACATCCTGGGGGTGATAAGCTGGTACGAAACCGAGGCGGAGCGACTGATCACTCCCTTCAAGTCCGGTGGTGCGGGATTGAACCGTCTCATGGATAACCTGACAGACCTTTCCTTGAAGGTCAAACAGGAAGGGCGCCCCATCGAGAAACTGGCGCGACCCGCCATGAAGTTAAAGGTTCAGGCCTATGTCAACGACCTCGCCTCCCTCCAGGAACGAATTCGATCGCTGCAGGATACGCTCGCTTACGGCCTGGAAGCGGCCGAATCCTTTGTCCTTCTCCTGGGAAAAGACCATGCTCAGGTTGAACATGAGTACAACCAGGTCCTGGCAACCCATCTTCTGAAGCGTTCGCCCAGCTATTTTTCCGCCGCCGTATGGTTCGAAGGGGTGGACAGCGCCCGGAAATGGGCATCTAACTTCGGCATCTATCTCCTGGAGCCTGTCGATCTCAAGGGGTTGGACTGGCTGACATTTGCAGCCAAGATGGTCCTGTTTTCCCTCCTCTTGTCAGGGATTTGCGTAGTGACCCTCAAACGGCTGAAAAAACGGTTTGAAGGCCTTTCCGGTGATGTCAGGTTGTTCCCCTTCTCCCTCTCCTGCTCCATCGGTTTCGGCGTTCTGTTAGCCATTACCTCCACGGGGCTGTTTCCCTCGTCGTTTTTTTCCACGGCCGTGACCGTCATCCTTGTCCGCGGCCTGATCTCCCTTTCGAGAAACCTGCGGCGCCTGTTCTTTCCCGATGCGGCATCTCAGCCCCACAGGTTGACCCCGCTCTGGGCGGCCGTTTCGGGCACAGCTCTTTTGGAGGCCCTGCACATTCCTGAAGAGACATTTGTCCCGGTGTGGGCGGCCTCTCTTTTGATTCTCTGCTGGTACTATGCGCGCACAGGACCGCACAGGGAGGGCTGGGGCAATGTACCCAGGGTCATTATGGCCTGGGCCATGTCGGTCTTCGCCCTCCTGGCACTGTTGGGCTGGGGCTACCTGTCCCTGTTGTCGGGGATGTTGCTGCTCCTGTTTTCGCTGAATATCCGCCTGGCCCAATGTCTGAGCGCAGGGCTGGGCAGGCTGAGCGCGCGCTGGGAACGTCAGAAACCGGATACCGATTCCCCGCACATCCTGAATGTACGGGGGCTGGGATTTCCTCTGATCTTTATCTCCCTGCTGCTTGGGAGTCTTGCCTGGGTCTTCATGTTCGTGGGTGGAGGGGCGCTCTTTCTGGAAGTGATCCGCTATCGGGTCGGCTGGGACAACTTCACATTCAGCCTCTACCGTGTTGTCTGCATCCTTTCTCTCCTGTTTGCGGTCCGGGCGGGTATTGCCTTGGCCCGCTCAGCCATTGCCAGGCTGCCAGAGCGTTATCGGGACCTGGATGCCGGGTCAATCCAGTCCCTGGACACCATTGTCACCTATGTACTCTGGTCTCTGTTCTTCCTTTCAACCCTCGGTCTTCTGGGCATATCGTTCAGGAATCTGGCCGTGATCGCCGGGGGCCTTTCCGTGGGTCTCGGTTTCGGCATGCAGGCCATCGTCAACAACTTCATCGGAGGCTTGATCCTCCTGTTCGGGAGGAGCATCCAGCCCGGGGATCTGGTGGAGATCGACAACACCACGGGTTATGTCAGGAAAGTAACCATTCGCAACACCATGATTCAAACCTTTTCCGGGGCTACCATTTTCGTGCCCAATTCCCTGCTGGTCTCTCAGAAGATGATCAACTGGAGCCACGGCGATCGAAGGTTTCGCCAGGAGGTCAAGGTGGGTGTGGCCTACGGATCGGACGTGGAAAGGGTCACCGAACTTCTCCTGGAGGCTGCCAGGAAGAGCCCCAAGGTGTTGGCTCTGCCTCCGCCGAGGGTGCGGTTCCTCGATTTTGGAGACAGCACCCTGGTCTTTTCCCTCAGGGTATGGATCAAGGGCTGGGACGACCGATATGCCGATTCGGAGGTCCGGTACCACATCGACCGCATTTTCAGGGAAAACGGCATTGAGATATCGTTTCCTCAACTGGACATTCACCTGAGGTCCGCAGAAGGGTGCAAACCCTTACACAACGATGATCGATGAGCGATTCGAGGAATACGAAATATCCATTTGCAGGTCAGCTTTCCCAACGTTGCAACTTAGGGCTCGCTCAAAAATAACTTCAAAGAATTGACGCTCAGATTTGGGTCAGATTTGGTTGCCGCGATTGAGTGAAGCCACAGGAATAGTGAACTATTTCGAGGAGTTCACGATTGAGCGGCGACCGAAGATGGCCCGAATCTGAAATGGGAAAATGGGAAGTTATTTTTGAGTGAGCCCTTAGGGGCTTTTGATCTTTCTTTTCGCACAGGTTTACCGCTAATAAATGAATAGAAAATATGTGAAGGGAGAGGGGGTTCCTATCGCCTCACCTGCTGCTGTCATGATAATCGAATAATTAGGGGTTTTTCTATCAGGCTTATACCGGCAGATGTTCACTTATAGTCCGGTTCAGATCTATTAACCGAATCGGTTTTTTAAGGAGGGTCAAGGCGATGCCTTCTTCGATAGTCCTGCGGGCCCTGGAATCGCCCGGATTGCCCGTCAGCACAAGGATCCTGGCTTCAGGATCAAAAGACTTGATTTTTGAGGATGACTCATACCCATCCATAACGGGCATTTCGACATCCATGACAACGATGTCAGGCAAAAAAGCCTTATATTTATCAAGGGCCTCCTGCCCATTAAAGGCCGTTTCCACATTATAGTCGCCCTTCATACTGAGCGATGCCATGATCACCTCGGAAAGGACTTTTTCATCATCTACAATAAGTACCTTCTTTTTAAGCATCCTTAAGCTCCAGGCTGGATCTATCGTATGAAGAGAGAATTACGCAGATCGGTAGCGTATAATTCCTTTGTGCGTGGTTGTCAACAAAAAAATACAATATGTTGTATTAATAAAAGAATAAAATAGCATATATCGTATTTATCTACTTTTTTTGAACATTTCTTTTCACTGAAATCATATGATATTTTCAATGGATAAATCGGTTTTCAACAGTTCCACATTGTCTTATGAAAACCTCCGGGCCAATCGCTATAAAAGTATGAGACCTTTGAAAAACGTTTCCCGCTGTCAGCGGGATTCAAGATCAAGGCGCGTGAGGATTAAAATCCGAACGCAACGCAGAGATTGGGCCTCCGGCTCGTAGAGGCGAGCCTACGCCTCGGAGAGCGAAAGGGGGCTTTTGCAAAGGTCACGGTACGCTAAAGTAAAGAATCCACGGCGATCAAAGATCCCGAAAATCTGAGAAGACCAGGATGATCCAGACTTTTAATCTTGTACGTTCTCATAAACTCCGGCTCGGGGCGTCCCTTTCTATTTCTCTTTCCACACAGGACTTCGTTTCCCCAGAAACGCGTTTATCCCTTCCTTGGCATCTTCCAAAGAGCACAGACGAGCAAAAGCTTCGTTCATATATTCGAAGGCCTTGTAATAATCCAAGTCCGCTGCCGCATAGAATGCCTTTTTGGCGATCTGCAGCGCCAGAGGACTCTTTTGCGCCAGAGCCACAGCCCAGTTACGAGTCTCCTTGTCTAGATCAGCTTCAGGCACAGCACGGTTGATAAGTCCCATACCTAAGGCTTCCTTTGCTGAGATCAAATCACCGTAAAAGAGCAGTTCGAGGGCTCTCTTTCTGCCCACTGACCTGGTGACTGGGACCACCGGCCCAATGCAGTTGAGTCCTACGTTGATGGCGGTCAATCCCAGACGTGCGTTTTCACTTGCGATTGCAAGGTCGGCAGCTGCCACCAAACCGGCTCCGTTTGCGGCAGCAACTCCATGCACCTGAGCAATAACAGGTTTTTTAATACGGCTAATGGTAACCAGCGGGTTTTCCATGCACTCTACCCAATCCCGGTACTCCATAACACTTTTATTTGAGA
>CAZACO010000027.1:10266-15031 GCA_964483185.1 uncultured Desulfobacteraceae bacterium | reverse complement strand
CACATAGCCGAATGAAGCGGCTGCCACAAGGATCCAGATGACAAAGCACGTTGTGCGGGCAGTCTTTTCAAAGGCCTCTTTAACATGGCGCCATGTGAGCCGGCGATAGGAGGCTGCAATCAAGAGGGAGGCAAAACAACCCACACCGGCCACCTCTGTAGGGGTTGCAATCCCGCTATAGAGGGCACCGAACATGAATATGGCCACGATCAGCAGCGGCATGATTTTCCATAAACAGCGAAATCGATCTTCCCAGGTAACCTTCTTTTCTCTGGGCGCCATTTTTGGATCTATGACAACCCTTCCTATAAAATAAGCGACTCTGAATATCATCAACATGATGCCGGGGATAATACCACCAATGAAAAGCTGCCCGATGGATTGCTCTGCTATGATGCCATAAATAATCAACAAGATGCTGGGGGGAATGAGAACGCCCAAGGCCCCCCCAGCAGCAATAGAGCCTGTGGCCAACCGTTTATCATATCCGCGGTCCACCATTTCCGGGACAGCCATCCCACCAATAACGGCGGTCGTTGCTGTGCTTGCTCCGCATACTGCAGCGAAAAGTGCACAGGCAACCTGCGAGGCAATTGCCAACCCCGCAGGAAGCGCAGACAGCCATTTATCCAGGGCCTCGAATGCATCTTTGGCGGCGCCTGAGACGAGGATCATTTCAGCCATAAATATGAATAACGGGACTGCCACCAAAGCGAACGAGTTGACTTTGCCATAAGCGAGGGTACCAAAAAGATACAAAATCCTCGGGCCGATAAATACGATCCCGAGCCCTAGGGCTACCGAGCCCAAGCTAAAGGCAATAGGGACCCCCGCCACCATCAAGAGGAGTAGGACCAACGAGGCAAGAATCAGAATGACGTACCACTCCATACTACGGTTTCCCCTTTAGAAGAAGGTCGATGTTCTGAATGATTTTTCCAATAAAAACAAGGACAAGGAGTGCAGCTCCCACTGGAACCATAATTTGTGAGGGGAAAAGGGGCCACATCATGGCGTCGGCCGAACAGGCGCCGATGGCGAGCGAATGAAACGCCAACCTGGCGCCCTGCCATACCACAATCGAACTCCAGCACACGCCGATGCAGGAGATTGCGATGTCCGCCAAGGGCTTTTTCTTGCCCTTAAAGCGTCCATAGAGGAAGTCTATTCTGATGTGCCCGTCTGCCAGTTCCGTGTCGGCCGCAGCCAGGTAGGCCAGGGCCACCAGCAGGTATCCGCATAGTTCCAGGGACCAGTCCGAAGGGACGTGGAAAAAATACCTCCCCACCACCTCTCTCATGACCGCGGCCATCATGACGATGGTGAGGCCGCCTGCAATCCATCCCAGCTGTCTGGATAGCCAATCCAATTTATTGAATATCCATAAGAGCTTACTCATCTTGGCCAGATCTCCATTTATGGGTCATCATCCTTTCGCTATCACAACATTCCCCTATACAGGCCGATCGCCCCATGGACCCAAGGCTAATAGGAATCAAAGCGTTTCTGCATGATCTCCATGACCTGTTTGGCCTCCTTCCCGAGGCCCTGTTTCTCGCAGTTTTCAATAAAATAATTCCATACAGGGGCGACAGCAGCCCACATCTTGGCCTGCTCCTCCAGTGGAAGGACAAAAAACTCTACACCCTCTTTCATGGCGATGTTTTTGATGCGGGCATCATCCATCTCACAATAGGCGATCCAGTGGGTTTCCAATTTGCGGGCGTTACTGATAAGAATGTTCTGCTGTTCGGGACTGAGCGACTTCCACTTATCGAGATTCATCCAGACCCCGACAAAGCAATGGTTGAAAATAGGCGGATTGACCACCTGATCACACACCTCCCACATCTTGTAGGTCTCCAGGGAGTAGGTTGTCATGAGGCCCGCATCCACTGTTCCACGCTGCATGGCCGTATAATACTCCCCGCCCACCGTCTGCACGGGCACGCCGCCTATGGCCTTTACGGTACGCATCAGTGCACCACCGCCGGCCCGAATCTTCATGCCTTTAAAGTCTTCGAACTTCCGTATCTTTTTGCTTCGTTTGCCTATTTGAAAGTTTTCAGGAGCGAAAATGGCGGGGAACAGAAACTTTGCATTGGCCCTTTTCTGATAGGCCTTGTCAATAATCTCACCAAAAGGGGTGTTCCACCACAGATCATAGATGTCGGCGAAGGTCATGAAATTCTTGGGCATGGCGCAGACATCTCCGATGCCGACCTTACCTGAAAAAAAGGGTGGGAAGGCAACCACCATATCCAGGGTGCCAACAGAAAGCGCATCGAGTGTTTCTTTGGAGGGGACCGGCTCACCTGCCCAGTGGCGCTCGAACTTTATCATTCCCTTGCCGTTCTTTTCCACGGCATCCAGCCAGGTCCCAATGACGGCCTTGGCCCCAAGCCTGGTATGACTGGGAGGGTATACAACTTCAATAACGATGCTGACCGGTTTCTCCGTTGCCCAGCCATTTCCACATAGCGTCAAGCCCACTAGCAAGATAGTAACAAGGATCGGAACAAGAATTCTTTTCATTTTTCTACCTCCTTTTAATAAAGCGCCTGACATCGATCACACCTTAATCCCGATGGATCATCTCCATCGGGAAATAAACCCGTTTCTTCGCACCCTCGGGGTGACGAAGCCCCGCCTTCATGCCACCTCCTTTCATTTTGGAAATCACATTGTTGTTGCTCAAAAGGCTTCACCATTAGGTACACGCCTAGAGATGCGTCACGTGCCGTTATTACAGTTGTCCGGTCTTCTTTTCAGTTCGATTTGGACCCGCACGCGTTCGCAGTCCCTCTGCAGATTCCCCAAAGAGACAAGGCAAACGACTGAACAACATGTCATTCGGTATGTATCGGTCTATGCAGTACCCTCGGATTTTTTGTGAACGTATGTATGGATAATCTCATCGGTATGTTCACCAAGTAGAGGGGAGCTCTTACGGATTTGAGGATTTGTTTCGCTCATCTTGATCGGGTTTCCAGTGACACGCACTTCACCGGCGATGGGATGAACGATTGTCTGAATCATTTCGCGTGCGACTGCGATATGAGGGTCACGCACAATATCTTCAAGGTTATTGATGGGGGCGGCCGGGATGCCGTCTTGCTCCAGCATCTTAACAACATCTTTTACTGTATGAATTGCCGCCCATTGTCCAATGATTTCAGCCAGTTCGATATTATGCTTCACCCTTTCAACATTTGAATAAAACCGTTTGTCGTCGATCAGGTCTGTTCTGCCTATGGAGCCACAGAATTTCTTCCAGATATTGTCATTCCCCACACCCAGAACAAACCAGCCGTCTCTTGCCGCAAACGCCTCGTAGGGAGCGATAAAATCATATTTGTTACCGGATCGCTGTGGAATGCGTTTTTCCACCATGAAAATCTGCAAAATCGTGCCAATGGCCGCCACCACGGAATCCACAAGTGCCACATCGATCTTTTGGCCTTTTCCATAGATATTTCTTGCATGAAGGGCGGATAGGATCCCTATGGTACAGAAGAGGGCGGCCAGGACATCCGAAATGGCCGTCCCTGTTCGTGTAGGTGGACCATCCGGCCAACCGGTGATACTCATAATGCCACCCACTGCCTGCCCGATAATGTCGTACCCGGGCTTGTCTTTGTTGGGACCATAATGTCCGAACCCTGAAATGCAGGCATAAATGAGCTGATCGTTGACCGCACGCAACCTCTCATAGCCCAACCCCATCTTTTCCATGGTTCCCGGTCTAAAATTCTCCACAAGGACGTCCATGGATCGAATGATCTCTAAAAATGTGGCGACATCAGAGGGCACCTTCAGATCTAAGACCATACTCTTTTTATTTCGATTGAAATTGATGAAATAGGTGCCCTGCCCGTCCTTGAACGGTGGGAAGGTCCTGCTGTCATCCCCTTTACCCGGGAACTCCACTTTAATGACCTCAGCCCCCATATCCGCAAGAAGCATCGTACAAAAGGGGCCTGCCAGGACGCGAGACAGGTCGATGATCTTGATGCCCTCTAATGCCTTCAGAGACTTGGATCCTCGATTATCCATGATGTCATTCCGATCCATAGGCCATACAAAATACGATATGATTTGGGTGGCGACACGGTTTGTGCGGTTAGCTTATCATTTATTACACCAAAGCAAATAATGTGCCGCCAAGAAGTGCAAGGAGAGAAATCAAATAAACTACATAAAGACAAATAGTTATACGGGACTCCGCCTTTGGAAGGGGCACGCTGGCGCGCTGTAATTCCAGGATCGTGGAAGCATGATTCCATAATTCTGGAAATGGGGTAACATATGGTCAGTGATTCAGTTTTTGATAAAGGGAGGATAGCGAAATGCCCAAGGCCTGACTCGCCCTTTGTTTACTGTCCAGGGTATTCCCAAAACTCCGGATGGTCTGCTGGATGACCCGTTTTTGATACGCCTGTGTGGATTCCTTTAGTGGACGAATCTCGGAAGGTTCTTGACACGTTCTTCCCATCCCCGCCTCAATTCTGGAGGGAAGATGACTCGGCGTTATCCGATCATCACTCATGAGGACGCAGTATTCGATAACGTTTTTCAACTCGCGAACATTGCCGGGCCAGGAATAACCGCGAAGGATCTCCATGGCCTGGTCCGAAATTCCCGGCCTCTTCTTTCCGGCACTGGAGAATTTTTCGAGAAATGAATGGGCCATCACCGGAATATCCCCAGGCCTTTCTCTTAGAGGAGGGATATTAATCTGAATAACATTTAATCTGTAAAAAAG
>CAZACO010000027.1:0-10256 GCA_964483185.1 uncultured Desulfobacteraceae bacterium | reverse complement strand
GTAGTATAAGTCTTCACGAAAAAGACCTTTTTCTATGAGTGATTCGAGGTTCTTATTTGTAGCAGAAATGATACGTATGTCGATTTCCTTTTCCCTCGTTCCTCCCACCTGCAAGAATCGTTTATCCTCCAGAACGCGCAGAATCTTGGCCTGCTGGGCAGCATTCATATCTCCAATTTCATCCAAGAAAATGGTCCCGTGATTGCCAAGTTCGAGGAGTCCAATTTTGCCTCCTTTTTTGGCGCCGGTGAATGCCCCTTCACTATAGCCAAACAATTCGCTTTCCAACAATGCGGGCGAAATGGCCGAACAATTTACCGGTATGAAGGGCTTCTTCCGGCGGTCGCCTTCCTGATGTATGGCATGGGCAAACAATTCCTTGCCCGTTCCGCTCTCACCCCGAATAAGAATATTGGATTGGCTCTGCGCCGATCGACGCGCTATCTCCAGGGCGTGCCTCATTTTCGGGCTTTTTCCCAATATGTCTTTAAATGTGTATCGAGAAGGAAAAATGCTTCGAATACTGCTTTCTATTTTTTTTAATTTTGAAACGGATTTATCCAGGTCTCTGGCCATTTTTCGAACCAGCGTGATGTCCATAACAATGGAAACGCCCCCGACAATCTGGGAATTGATGACAAGGGGGCTGATATTAACAACATATTCCACGGGTCCTTCTCTTCGATACACCCCTTCGACAGGTCGGTTTTCTTTGATAACCTCAGGAAGCAAGGCGTTGGGTCTCACCTTTAATAAGGGTCTCCCAACGATCTCATCGAAATCCACGCCTGTAATTCTGGTATACCGGGGATTGACATAACGAACGATACCGTTATGATCAGCGATAAGGATCCCCTCGTTCAGCTGGTCTAAGAGACAAGCGGAGAAACTGATAAGTTCCCGGAGTTCATTCAACCCCTCGATGTCACTCTTTTTCGTCTTATCTCTTTTCATCATCATTGCCCGTCATCACCCATGTTTGATTTTTATAAAGGGAGGTTGAACCTCTCACTCCACCCTCAGCCGTCAAGGGAGGTGCGAGTTCACTTTTCCTTGATTTCAGCTCTGACCGTGAGGGTTAATGTCGGCTTCTTGGCATTGTCCGTCCGGATGATCAGGTGTGCGGTATAATCACCTGCCTTTTTGGAGACGTCCTCAACTTCCAGACCATAAACAAATCCCGGCTTGACTTCTTCGAGACGCCATGTGACGCGATCCGGCAAATCATTGTCCACGCCAATAACCTTGAGCGGGGTCTCGTGCTCATTAATGATCTTCACACGGCCTCGGACCCTCTCCTCTTTATTGCCCCACAAAGAAATAAAGCCACCCGGATCAAAGGAGACATGGGGTTTCACTTGCCCCCGCAGGAAGAGTTCAACGCTTATCCTGGCTCGATCATCGGACCAGACAATGGCCTTTTTTTCAAACTCCCCTCTTATTCTGCTGGTATCTATCGTTAACGTGACGTTACCGCTCCCACCTGGAGGGATGACCCTGTCATAATGGGCCACGAAACACCCTCAGGAATGGGACACGCTCTTTATATGAAGATCTTCCGTCCCTTGATTGTATAACGTGAAGGTATGGGTCAGGGTTTCGCCTTCGAATACGGTTGGGAAGGTATGCGCGGTTTGTTCAAAGTGGATCACGGGTCCCTCTTCCCTTGCTGAATAGGACACGGCACCGCTCAGACAAGATAGGACACATAACGTGATGGTCATAAAGATTATTTGATTGACTCTCTTCATGGAACAACTCCTCCCTGCGAATGACGCTGTTAATGAACTACCCCGCCGCAAGCAGCGGGGTATCATCAAAAGCATTGAGCGCCCCAAGGGGCGGGGAATACAACCCTTGTCCGCCTCTGGCGGATTGAAAAAGGGTGATAAGGTTTGCTTTGGGATGTCAATTCCATTAAACCGTATGAATATCTTTGCCGATTGTCAAGGGTCTGTATCCCAGCTTGCCTCTCTTCGTTAAGATGATGGTTTTTGGGACTTTGCAATGTCGTCTACTGCCTTCAACGCATGTGCCTTAGGGCTCGCGCAAAAATAAGTCCCCTAACCCCCCTTCTTTAACGAAAATAGTCAAGGCAAGAAAAAACAACAAAAAAGACCCGGCCTAACCCTCCTTCATGGGCGAAAACATGGCGATCAAGAGTCCCATGAATGCAAAAACCCCCGAAGAGATAAAGAGCATGTCCAGGCCCACCTGATTGGCCAACCACCCCGAGACGACGGCCCCGGTGATAAACCCCGTATCATAGACCCCTGTGAAAAGAGACATAACAGCGGGTTTTTCCTTTATGGATCCGTGGGAAGCGGCCAAGGCATTATGCGTGGCAAAAAGGACACCCATGCCACTGCCAAACATCATGGCGGTGACCGCAAAAAGGTGAGACTGGATCGTGTTGGGGACAAGTATGATGCCCAGAGAAAGGAGCGGATACGACAGACATGTCAGAAATACCTTCCCATACCGGTCCACGAGCCTCCCCAATATGAGGAGGACAACGATGGCCGTAAGATATGAGAAAAAAAAGAAAGGCCCGGCAGAGGCATCATTTTTGGCTGCAATCAAGGCCAGAAAATTGGCTACTGTCGCCTGAGAGTGGGCAAAGATGAGGGTGGAACAGAGAAGAAAGAAAAAGGCGCGATTTTTGAGGATCGGCAGATATCTGACCTCTTCTCTTTCATCCGCACCGGGAGTCCACGGCCCGGGTCCCATGGCACAAACCAGGGCAAGCCATCCTAAGACCACAGACCCTGCGGCAGCCACATAGAGGCCACTGAAGCCGTAGCGGCTGACGACGACCTCCCCGATGGACGGAGCAAGTGCAATGGCGGCCATGAGCGACACCCCGATCATGCTGAAGGCCGCACCCCGCCTGAGGGGGGAGGCCCCTTTTGCCACCAGCGAGAAACTGCCGGCAATAAAGGCCGAGAACCCGAGCCCGTGAACCACCCGTATGAACAGCATGAAGGGACCGAACAGGGTGATGAAATAGTAACTCAGGGATGAAATCAGGCTCAGGGCCATGCCTCCAGAGATGACCCAATATTCTCCCTGTCGGACCGCCAGTTTACCCATCGCGGGTCTGGAGAGGACAGCAGAGATTGAAAAGGCCCCCATCACCCATCCTATGGTGTGAGGATTGCCTCCCATGGTCTTGAGGACCAGAGGGTAAAGGTAGAGCAATCCTATGCTTGCGAACATCAGAAAGAGAGATAGGTTGAGAAACAGAAAAGGCCTGTTCCAGAGGGTATCTGGAGGGGCGGGTCTGTTTTCGTTCAAAAGGATCACGAAAACCCCCTGGTCACACTCTTTTTCCACAGGATGGGCAGAAACGGAACCCCGGTTCGATCGACTGGCCGCAGGAGGGACATGTGCGGCCGCCGCTCCTGAGACGCTGATCAGAGACCTCTCCGGATTCACTGGCGAGGCCCCCGCAGCTCTGACATTGCAGGAAGGGGGCGCCTTTTTTGACCCGAAATAATGGGATAAAAAAGAAAGAGATGTAGTGATCCACCCTCTTCAGGCGTGCCTGATACAGGCCGCACGCCTGGCACATCCTGGGGTGGTCATCCAGGGTCACGGTCTTGGGCTGTATTCCGCCAACAAAAAAGAACATCGGCTCCTTCCCTACGGTCATATTCAGCGCTGGCCAACAATCGCCCATCCCTAATGGCCTGGCTACTGTATCGCCTAAATCGATCTGAATCAAGAATGATTTTGAGCTTCCCATGGCGGATGATGAACCCGCTCTGCAAGAGCCCTTGAATATGAAGGGATAATCGGTTATGGTGATGTGTAGAAAGGAGAAACCGATGAAACAGATAACAGAATACCTCTATTTTATCCCGGGACGGGACGACATGATCCCTGATTCCCACGTCTACCTGATCGGGAACCGATCTTCAAAGGATCTGAGCCTTGTGGATGCCGGGTTGATGGGCAAAGGAAATTACAAAATTGAATCGATCCAGGCGCTGGGGTTCCAGCTCGCCGATGTCAAAAGGGTCATCATGACCCACACCCATCTGGATCATATCGGCTGTCTGGGAGAGATCTTGCAGGCCATCCCCCATGCCGAACTCTGGGTCCATGCGACAGAGGCAGAGCTTCTTGAACAGGGAGATGAGAGGGCGGTATACGGAATGGATATGTTCCAGAGCATGTGTCAGGCCCAGTACGGGATCCATCCGGGTGCATTTAAGTTCCAGGTTCATCGCAGGATCGAAGGGGGAGACACCTTACAGTTGGGGGGCACGGAATGGGAAGTGCTCCATATCCCGGGCCATTCCGCGGGCAGCATCGGCCTCTATGACCGGCAGGGGAAGATCCTGATACCCGGGGATACGGTCTATGCCGATTATGCCATTGGCCGCTTCGATCTCTACGGAGCCGATGGTCCGCAACTCAAAGACTCCCTTTTGACGTTAGCAAACCTGGAGGTAAATATCCTCCTGCCGGGCCACAACCGGATTGTCGAGGCGGTTCCGCCGGGCTATATCCTTGAAACGGCCAAGCAGTGGGGACCCTATCTTTCGTAGGAAATGCCGGAATCGGGAGCGCCTGAAATGCCTAAAGTCGAGGAATGCCCTGCTCATACCCGAAGGCTCGGGGCGTCTCTTCAGAAAGGGATATGAGAGATACTGGCGTCTGCAACTGCCCACATGTCCAGGGGAACCTCTTCTGGGAAGGCGTCATGCACGACCCAATTCAACACCACCCATCGGCTATTGCCCAAAGCATGTGAAAAACACAAAGGCATCTTCGCCGTCAAAAAGGCTCCAAGGAAATATATCCCTTTTTGAAAGGACGCCCTGAGCCGGAGTTTTTGGGAAGTTACAAATTCCCTTTAGAAAAATCCGTATCATCCATGTCCCGCTGAGCTCATGGAAGACCAGATGCCGGCAATGAAATCCTTCAGTTTCTGGACCAGGGGGTTTCTGACCCGGATCGTCATGTAAAGGTCTCCGGCCTCTCCGCCGGCCTGGCCGGTTTCTCCCATCCCTTTCAGGCGGAGTTGCCGGCCGGCCCTTATGTTCGCGGGAATGGTCACGAACAGTTCTTTGTCATTCTTCCGGCAGGAATATCGTATTTTACCCCCAATCCGGGCCAGCTCCGGAGAAATCACGATGCTGTCCTCTAGGTCGTTCCCCTTCTCGGGAAGCTCAATGCCCCACTTCTTTTTCAGACCGTATCGGATCAGTTTGCCGAGATACCCGGGCAGCGGAGCGCCCCCGCCAATGCCCTGACCACCTCTCGACCCCCCCACAAAAACCCGGCCGAAAGCGCCCGGCCTCCTGAACTCAAAGGTCCGATATCCAGAGCCATACGACTCCCTGAAAACATCGTCAAAGCCCCTGAAACCGAAGGCCCGGCTCAACTCCTCAAAGATCTGCTGGATATCCGAGCCCCTGAAGATATCCTGCTCGGAATAGGTTTGTCTGAACTGGCCGTAGGCGGACGATCCATATGCCTGCCGGAGTGCGTCATACTGTCTCCTCTTTTCAGGATCGGAAAGGACCGCATAGGATTCGTTTATCTCTTTCATTCGGGCTGCCGCATCCGGGCTGTCCCTATTCCTGTCCGGGTGACACGCCAGGGCCAGCCTGCGGTAGGCGTCTTTAATCTGCTTTTGGCCCGCCTTTTTCTCTACCCCCAATATGTCATAGTAGTCTTTTTGTTCCATGGATTTCGACGCCAACCCCGCTTAGAACATGCCCATTTCGTGGAGAAAGTGATAGGTCACGATGCCTACGGTGGTCGAGAGGTTCAAGCTGCGAACTTTCCCCCAGATCGGCACCGCATAGCAGGGATACGATTCCCGAATGGCCGAAGGTAACCCCTTGGTCTCCTGGCCGAAGAGAAGATAATCGCCCCGCTTCACATCTGCCCTTGTGTAAGGCGTTGATACATGGCGGGTAAAGGCCACCATCTTTCCGTTTACGTCCATATCCACCCGGAACCTCTCAAAGTTCGCATGGTAGCGGATATCCACTTCGTGCCAGTAGTCCAGACCGGCCCTCTTGAGATGCCGGTCATCCACCCTGAAGCCTAAGGGGTAGATCAGGTGCAATCGTATTTCAGCAGCCCCGCAGAGCCGGGCGATATTCCCGGTGTTGGCGGGTATCTCGGGCTGGTAAAGAACCACGTTAAGGTGGGGATTTTTGAGAATTCTGTGCCTTATCTTAGAAATGTCATGTGTCATTGGACCCTTACGATCCTGCCTTTTCCCTCGCTCGGATAGTCGATCACCTTCAATTGACGGGCATAGTCAATGAGCACTTGATAATCAACCAGGTTCGTTTCCTTCCATTCAATTGAACCGGGCTCTAAGTGGAGATATTTTTTCATGTTCTCGGGGCGGGAGCAGAAGGAATTGTGGGTCAGGGTGTAAACGCGATCCAGGGAGACAGGCTTTCCATTGATCTTGGCTTTAATGACCCTCTTTCCAGGAGGCCTTTCCGGGTCCACCGTATACGTGATTCCAGATACCTGATTGGACACAGCAAGCGCATCTCCTTCAATAATTTGCATGATCTGTGCCCCGGTGGCTTTTCCCACAACCAGGTGGTTTTGAAACGGGCACATTGCCTTGAAATCCCCCTCATTAAGTAGAGCGGATTCACCCGGATAGACCCAGAAATCCCTTCTCAGCGAGGAACTGTTGGTCATCGCCACATCTGTTCCGGTAGCCCACCTAAAGGCATCGGTCACAAAATCTCCCAAGCTGTTCTCCTGTCTGCGCAGGTATCCCCCTGACAGGGAATGCTTCAGAACAGCAAATCTCTTGCCGCCCAATTCATCCACTGTCTCCTTGACCGCCATGGTAACATGGTCCAAAGGAGACGGTATCAGTTCTACGATCCGGTTTTTCATGGACGTTATTCTGCCGTCACTCACCGTGAGATCCACCTCCCCATAACAGCCGTTCATGGCGCCCGCCTGAAAGATGTAGATACCGTTTTTGACCAACGGTTGGTCAAAGACCAGATGATTGTGGCCGGACAGGATCATATCCACCCCTAACCCGGCAGGCACCGTCTCTGCAAGCCCTACAATATGCTTCATGTGATCATGGATCATAAGGACCGTCAGGTCCAGCCGTCCCATCTCGGGAATATACCGCTTGACGGCCTGCAGCATCGGGATCATTTTCAGCCCTTTTTTGACGATGGTCCGAAGTACGCTTCCATTTCCCGTCATGAGCAAACCGATCACACCTATCCGGAATCCTGACTCGCACTGAATGACCTTGTAGGGTAGATAATAGGGGATATTCTCTCCTGTCACCAGATTCGCACAAAGAAGCCCTGACCAAAAAGATCCGGGGGCCGGCACCCCATAGTCAAACTCGTGATTGCCGGCAGAGATCACCACCCTTTCCCCAAATCCTTGCTTTGCAAATCGTTCCCAGAAATAGTTCCACATTTTTAATTCTGAGACGCCTCTCATACCCTCCGGAAGATTCGGTCCGGTAAAAAGATCACCGGCCATGGCATAAAATGAATTCGGGTTTTTTTCAAACACAGGCGTGAGGATCTGGGCAACTTGGACCATACCCGCCTTGGTGGAAGCAGGAAAAAGCCAGCCGTGGAGATCGTTTTGATAGATAATCGTTACCTTTTCCTGGGCCGCAGAAGGGATCGATATGGATAGAGTAAGAAGGACAAAAAGCGTCAAGAAGCGTCGTTTTTTCATGGCAACCACCCGATATATCTTACGAATAAGCTGACCTGTTCAACAGATCGTTTCCCCGTTTCAATCATGCCAGGAATCAACAACCCCCCGCCGCAAGCAGCGGGATATCATCAGAAGCATTGAGCGCCCCAAGGGGCGGGGAATACAACCCTTGTCCGCCTCTGGCGGAATTAAATTCCAATCATCGGCCCGGGCGCATCCTGCCGCCCGATCAATATATCGGTTTCCCCAAGACCGCATTTTCCAAGGACCCCGGCCGCTGCCTGCCGGGCCTTCTCTGGATCATTATTGGTTTCACTCAGGTGTGCAAGGATCACGAACTTCAAATCAACATGGGAGACAGCGCCCAAGAGCTCTCCTCCCTGCTGGTTCGACAGATGCCCGTCCGGGCCCTTGATGCGTCTCTTGAGATCCAGAGGATAAGGTCCGTTACTCAACATATCCGGATCATAGTTGAATTCCAGGATCAGGGCCTGGCATGCCTTCAGTCGCTCCTCTGCCAGCCGTGTGCTCCGGCCCAGATCCGTGGCAATGCCGATTCTGACCCCGTTAGAGGATAGGATAATACCGATCGGATCGGCCGCGTCATGACACTTGGTGAAGGTCTCTATGAAAAGATCGTTAATCGCAATAGATCCGCCGGTTTGAATAAGCTTAGGCTTTGGCAGGTTGCCCAGGGTCTTTTGCCCGCTCTCAAGGGTCCTAGAATTGATGTAAAGAGGCAGGCTATAGCGACGCGCCAAAGGTCCTGCGCCTCTGATGTGGTCTGAGTGTTCATGAGTGAGAACAATCGCGTCTAAGCGCTTGGCTGGAATCCCCACCATTGTTAGACGTCGCTCAATCTCGCGGCAGCTCAGCCCGGCGTCAATCAGGATGCGGGTATTGTTCGTCTCTACATAGCAGGCGTTTCCGCCGCTGCCGGAGGCGAGAATAGAAAATCGTATCACGCTCTTCATCTGATCCCGCTGTGGCCAAAGCCTCCCTCCCCTCGCGGCGTTCGGGAAAGGTCCATCGTCTCTAAGATATCGGCCTTGTACACCTTTGATATCACCATCTGGGCGATTCGATCTCCTCGCCTGATGACGAACGGATGTCGCCCCCAATTGATCAGGACAATCCCGACCTCTCCCCTGTAATCGGAATCAATGGTCCCCGGTGAATTCACCATACCGATACCGTGATTAAGGGATAAACCGCTTCGCGGTCGAATCTGTGCCTCGTATCCAGGGGGAATCGAGACGGCTAAACCGGTGGGAATAAGATGGATGTCGCCCGGGTTCAATGTGACAGGCGCGTCCACGCATGCCCTGATATCCATCCCGGAAGCACCCTCGGATGCATAGGCCGGCAAGGGAAGCCCTTTGTGATGTTCAAGCGGTTTGACTTTAACGCGGATACGATCCAAGGCGACCCCAATCATCAATCATACTGGATAAGGCCCCTGTCAATTCTCTCCTTTTTCACGGGACCGAGGGTGGCGAATGAGATCTTGCAATTCTGGAACGTGTTGCCGGCAATCTCCACCACTTCATCCATGCTGACCTGTTCCAGGCTGGACACCAATTCTTCGTAGTCAACATATCTTCCAAAGGCAAATTCGTTTTTTGCAATGCGCATCATCCGGTTGTCGACGCTTTCAGACCCCAGGTATATGCTGCCTATGAGATGATCCTTGGCTGCCGACAAGTCCGATTCGGTCAGTTCACCTTTGTACAGTTTTTTGATCTCATTCCGGATCGTCTTCAGCACACGATTCAGGTTCCGCTCCTCTGTCGCCGCATAAATACCCAAAAGACCCGCATCAATATACGTCGATAGAAAAGAGTATACGGAATAGGCCAAGCCCCTGTTTTCCCGAATCTCCTGGAAAAGACGGGAACTCATGTTCCCCCCTAAGATGGTATTAAATATGGCGCATGCAAATCGTTTGTCGTCGACCTGGGAAGGCGCTTCCCCTCCCAAGCAGATGTGCACCTGTTCCAACTCTTTAAACTGTGAAGAGAAGCCGCCCTTAGATGCCGGTACGGTCCGCCCGGAACTGAGACCACCCGCTCCTGAAGCAGACTCAAAAAGAGGTTGAAAATATGAGACTATTTTCTGGTGGTCCACAGCGCCTACCGCTACCACGAGGATCTCCTCCGGGATATACGATTTCTGGATGTATTTGAGGATCGTTTCTCTACTAATTGCGGATACCGTCTCCCCGGTCCCTAAAATAGGGCGGCCGATCGGATGGCCGTCCCAGAAAAGATAGTTGAAGACCGTATGGAGGTTATCATCAGGAGAATCTTCCATCATGTTAATTTCCTGAAAAATCACCTCCCTTTCGCGCTCCATATCGACGGGATTAAAGGTTGGGTTCAGGAAAATGTCAGAAAGGATATCGGCCAACAGGTCAAACTGTTTCCCTAAAACCCTCCCGTGAAAACAGGTGTTCTCTTTGCCCGTGAACGCATTTGACAGCCCTCCGATGGCGTCTAAATCCTTGGCAATCTGGAGAACGTTGCGATTGCGGGTCCCCTTAAAACTCATATGCTCGATAA
>CAZACO010000026.1:0-15083 GCA_964483185.1 uncultured Desulfobacteraceae bacterium | reverse complement strand
GCTGGACTACGGAGGATGACATGAACAAGGCAAAAGAGGTTGCCCGAAAGTGATCTCACAGGTCTTGAACAGGGACTTCTGCCTCGATCTGCCCGGCAGAGATCCTTAAGCGCACTGCAACAACAAAAAAGGATGGTCATGGACGACAAGACCTGCATCCCCTTCACCCGAGTCTGTTTTAAGAATCGATTTCCATTCTTGTTTGTCTCAATTCTGGTAGTGCTTGTCATGAACCCTATTATTGAAAGCATCGCCCCCCTTCGCATCCTGTTCACCATATTCATCACTGTGGTCATCATGTCTGCCATTTATGCCCTGAGTCAGACGATACGGCAGGTTATCATTGCCTCAATCCTGGCTGTCCCTACCCTTGGTTTTACCTGGGCATCAGACTATGTGGACACTCCTTTCCTGTTTCTGGCAAGCCACATCTCAGGTGTATTTTTTTTCGTTTTTGTCGTGGTTCACATTCTGATGTTCATCCGGAAGCAGGACAATGTATCCAGTGACCTGATCGTCGGGGCGGCCGTGGTCTATCTGCTGATGGCGATGATCTGGTCATATGTCTATCTTATCATTGAAACGCTCCATCCCGGATCATTCAATATCCCCGAAAGTCAGACCATGGGCCGCAAATATCTGTTTGTGTATTACAGCCTGGTCACGATCTCTACATTGGGTTATGGGGACATCACGCCTTCAACCGGCGTGGCCGGCAGTTTTTCCGTCCTGGAAGCTGTAATCGGCCAGCTTTACTTGGTCACGATGATTGCCTGGCTCGTAGGGGTCCATGTATCGCAGTCTGGTAAAAGGAGACAAAGAGGGGAGAACTGAATAGACAAAAGATGATGCGGACCATTTTCTATTCTCTGACCTTTTCCATCTTGACGCTGTCCGGTGTCTCGACATGCTGTGCACTGGAAAAAAACGACTTTGCCCGTTTGCGGGAGGTCATGGTCGAGACGCAGATCGTCGACAGGGGGGTAAGCGATCCGGATGTCATACGGGCCATGAAACGGGTGCCCAGGCACCTTTTTGTACCCGAAAGATACAGGGCCTCTTCCTATGCAGACCATCCCCTCCCGATCGGTGAAGGCCAGACCATCTCCCAGCCCTATATCGTGGCCTTCATGACAGAGGCCATGAAACTCAAACCAGGGGAGAAGGTCCTCGAAATCGGCACGGGCTCCGGGTATCAGGCGGCCGTCCTGGCCGAGATGGTCAAGGAGGTATATTCTATTGAGATCGTTGAATCCTTAGGTAAAAGGGCCGGTCGGACCTTGGCCGAATTGGGGTACACAAACGTCCAGATCAAGATCGGAGACGGGTACAAGGGATGGCCCGAGAAGGCCCCCTTTGACGCGGTCATTGTAACATGCGCCCCGGAACAGATCCCCCGGACGCTGGTTGAGCAGTTGAAGGAAGGGGGCCGCATGATCATCCCGGTGGGAAGGGCAGGGGCTGTTCAGAAACTGGTGCGTGGTGTCAAGGCAGGGGGACGGCTCAAGACCGAAGAGGTAATGCTTGTCCGCTTTGTGCCGATGGTCGCGGATGACGAGTGAGGGCGGTACGTGTGGATGTGGCCCCGGAAAAATTCATTATCACCGGCCACGCGAGACAGGCTCGCAGGCCATGGAGGACAGGATGAGCACAAAAACCCTTGAGCGAGTTACCCTTCACAAGGGAAGGGTATTCTCGCTTGTCAAAGAAAAGATCAGGTTGGAAAACGGCGTTACCGTTGATCTGGATATTATCCGTCATCCCGGGGCCGCGGCCATGGTTCCTCTCACAAAAGACAACACCCTGCTGATGATCAGGCAGTATCGTCATGCAACGGGCGGCTTTATCTGGGAAATCCCCGCCGGGACACTGGATCCGGATGAAACGCCCCTTGAATGCGCGAAAAGGGAACTGGTTGAAGAGATCGGATATTCAGCGAATGCATGGCATAAATTGGGAGAAATCACCCCGGTTCCCGGATACTCGGATGAGCGGATCCATATCTACTGTGCGACTGACCTCTCCCCTGCAAGGCAGAACCTGGACAGGGATGAGATCCTTCACGTACATGAAGTCCGCTTCGACGAGGCGGTAAAGATGGTGCAGAGGGGCGAGATAGAGGATGCAAAGACCCTATCCGGGCTATTCATGGCAAGTCTCTGGCTGAGCCGCGACACGGTCTGCTTTAAGTGACTAAAGTGATCTAAAGTGACTAAAGTGCCTAAAATTAAGGAACTTCATGCCAAAAAAACAGGGGTCTGCCGTTTCCAACCATGCAGGCTCAGGAGGTTCCTTTCCCGCTAAGCGGGATCTTCGACTCAAGGAATATGAGAGGTGAAGGCGTTTCTTATTGCCAAGACCTTTCAGAAAATACCATCTGAAAAGGCGCAAAAGACAAGCTCGTTCATCATCCGCTTTGGGTCGGCTCCAACGAAAATGGACCATTTAAGGACCCATGCGCCGTCAATAAAGCTCCGAGGAAATATATTCCTTTCTGAAGGAATTCCCTGAGCCGGATTTTCCTAGAACTTACCAATCGACAATCGCCCGGAGGACTCCCTGAATGATTCTGGTACAAGATCTGCTTTCAAAACGGCCTGTCGCGGCATCGGCCCCCTGTCGCATTGACTCGGGAGGCACCTGGGACATCAAGGCCCTGGCCCTCCCTTTTGAAGCCATTCAGCCGACAACTGTCAACATCGCCCTTAACCTGCGGACCTCCGCATCCCTTTATCCATATGAGGCTGGCCAGGTAAAGATAACCTCCATCGGTTTTGCTCAACCCGAGATCTTTCCCGTGGACAGGCTTCCCTTTGACACCCCGTTCGGCCTTTTCTTTGCGGCCGTCTCTTTTTTCGGCTTCCATGGTCTGGAAGTGCGGATCGATTCTCAATCCCCGGTGAAATCGGCCCTGGGAGGGTCCAGCACGGCGCTTGTGGCCCTCATCAGGGCTCTGTCAAAGGTGGCCGCCGGCCTCGGCTGCAAAAGCCTCTCAAAAAGAGAGGTCCTCCATCTGGGGTACCACCTGGAGGACGGTGTCAGCGGAGGGAACTGCGGTATTCAGGATCAGGCCGCTGCGGTCTACGGGGGGGTTCAGCAATGGGAATGGTGTTATGGAAATCGAACCGCGTTGTTTAGAAAGCGGGCCCTCCTGGATCGGGAAGGACAGAAGGCGCTGTCAAGGCGTCTCCTGGTCGCATACAGCGGAAAGAGCCACACGGCTCTGCGGACAAACCGCCAGTGGATCAAGGATTTCCTTAAAGGCGAAACAAGGGTGGGATGGCTGAAGGTCAACGAGACTGTCCACCGGTTCGGTCAGGCCATTGAGGCCAGGGACTGGAACCGCGCGGCTGCCCTGATCAGGGAAGAGATGTCCGTGAGAAGGGAGATAACGCCGGAGGCCCTGACGCCAGCTACAAAGGAACTGATAGACGTTGCAGAGAATGCGGGGTGTGGAGCCAGATTCACGGGGGCGGGCGCAGGGGGCTCCCTGTGGGCCATGGGAGAGAGAGAAAACATTGACGAATTAAAGACGATATGGGAAACCATGCTGGCGCAGATCAAAGGCGCGGCGATCCTTGACTGCAGGGTGGACCCGTCAGGGGTGAGGTAGGGCTATATATTGAAGATTGAATATTGAATATTGAATATGCAGCAGCGATTTCGCTGAAACCGACGCCGTTCAGAATCCATATAGGGAGACCTTTGAAAAATGCTCAATTTTGGTCAAGATCAAGAAAGGCGATCATTTTAACCACAGGAATCCCGCTGTAGCGGGATTAAATATTTCGAGGATTAAAATGTGAGCCTGACGCAGAGATTGGGCAAAAGGGGGCGTTTTGCAAAGGTCTCATAGGGTCATGCAGGCTTTACCGAACTATCAATTCAATGCATGGCCGTAAACAGGCTCGAGCAGCCCTGCTTCAAAAAGGGCACGGAATTCGCCCAAAAGGGCATTTGTCGCCTGTTCAACCATCAGGATGTCCCCTTCAGAAACAAGACTCATATCAAGGGTCTCGATGGCTTCCTCTAAACCCTCAAATTGGGACAGGACCGCTTCGTTTTCAAATTTCTTGCTGATGGTACTGTGCACGTCAATGATGGTTCCCACACAGTTTTGTATCCTCAGCCTGTATTGATCCGTTCTATCCATGTTTTTTTCAGTCGCAGTCGCTCACAGGTTCACCCTTTTTCTCTGAAGGCACACCCTACGCTTATCTTGTTTTTCGCCCTTTGTCAATCCACAATCATCCATCGACAATTGTCAATCCTGGATCAGGCCTTTCCCGTTTCCTTAAGTGTGTCCACAAAGACTTTGTAGAATTTTTCGTTATCTAACACAGCCCGTTTCAATATAGTTGAGAGCTTGTCCAGGTCTTTCCAGTTCGCGACCAGGTTGGCGCTCATGGCAAATGCCAGCATGTGATCCATTGTCCTGAATTTGTCACCGATCAGGAGAACAAACATCTTTCTTCGAACAGATATGGAAAGGTGGTTGAGGTATTGGAGTATAGGGCTTTGTTCCAGCGGGAACTTATCGAAAAGATCTGATAAGATCACCAAATCAAAATTCTGGAACCGCATTTTGCTCACAGCTTCCTGGGTGTTTTCGGCCTGAATGTAGACGTAGCCCAGTTCGTCGAGGGCCGCCTTTATTTTTTCCGAATGCTGTGCGTCGGTGTCCATGACAAGGGCAAGCGTCTCTCCCTCTTCATAGGAATCAAGGGCGCTATCCGCTTCCACATCGTCAAATCCGGGCATTTCTTCGAATTGGGACGATTCATAGGTCTCCTCCATGGAAGTGCCCGGCATATCGTCGCCGGGGATGCCTCCTTTCCCAGGGACCTGATCCGCGGGATGCGGAACCTCCGGTTTCGCTCCCGGGGTGTCGAGAACCAGCTTATTCTTGCACCGGGGGCATCTGACACTCACCCGCTGCCCCTGGGGAACTTTTTCATCCGGAATAGTCAGTTTGGCCTTGCACGATTCGCATATGATTTCCATTCCACTTACTCCTCAAAAAATCCTTTTCTCCCCTGCTCTTTTCCATATTCTTCATCAATGGCCAGACCTTCGATGCTGGTTGTTTTTTCTCCCCTCTCAGACTTGAGTGAATCAATGGACCTTCCAACGATGGCCTTTCTCGATGCATAACCCATGGCCGTGTCTTCTTCAATAAGACCGTTTTTGTAATGATCGGTAATACATTGATCAAAGGTCATCATTCCGAAGGCCTGACTCCCTTCAATAATTTCGTAATAGGTTTTACCTTCGGATTCGCCATGTAAAATGGTGTCCTTTACCCTCAGATTGGACCCCATTATTTCAAATGCCGCCACACGACCCCCTCCCACTTTGGGCAAGAGCCTCTGGCAGACAACCCAGCGAACGGTGTCGGCGAGCCGTATCCGTATCTGTTTCTCCTCTTCCTGCTCAAACATGCCCACGATACGGTTGATGGTCTGTCCGGCATCCACGGTGTGAAGGGTGCTCACAACGAGATGGCCTGTCTCTGCAGCTGAAAGACCGATTTCTACGGTGTCCCTGTCCCTCATTTCGCCCACCAATACCACCTTGGGGGCTTGTCTTAAAGCGGCCCTCAAGCCGGATGCAAACGTGTCAAAGTCCGCGCCCAACTCCCTCTGATTGAAGGTCGCCTTTTTTTGGGCGTGGACGTATTCCACGGGGTCTTCCAATGTGACCACGTGAACGGACTTTGTTTCGTTGATCTCATTCAAGAAGGCGGCTAAGGATGTGGTTTTTCCACTTCCGGTTGACCCTGTCACCAGGATGATCCCGTTCTTTTCCCCGGTCATTTTGGAAAAAGCGGGCGGAAGGTTAAGGTCTTGAATGGTAGGGACCCGGGTCGCTAATTGACGCATCACAATGGAATAGCAGCCCTTCTGAGAGAAGATGTTTACCCTGAAGCGGGCTTTGCCCGCCAACTGGTACGATGAATCACACGATCCCTCGGTCAGAAGCGTCTTCGTGAGGCGCCGGTCGCCACCTATCAGGTTGAGGGCGAATATCTCGGTCTGAAAAGGCGTCAGCCGGTCAATGGGGGGCCTCAGCGGCACCGGGACCAGTTGTCCGGATGATTCTACCTGAAACGGTTTGTCCACGGTCATGTTGAGGTCCGACACATTGTCGTGGGATTTCAGCATGGAAGTCAGGATGTGGTCTATCTGCTGTTGTCTCATCTGATTATCTCCTTCTCCTGAACCTTGAACCTGTGAACGGCTGCATTCCTTTACGCCTCGGTAAAATCAGTCGGCGGATTCTTTAAGAAGGGAAGGAACTTGGACTTGTCATTGGATTTGGCATAAGCGTCTTCCGGGCCGATCATCTTTTTGTTCAGGAAGTTCATGATGGCATCGTCCAGGGTCTGCATCCCGTATTTCTTCCCGGTCTGAATCATGGAAGGTATCTGAAACGTTTTCCCCTCTCTGATGAGGTTGCGGACGGCAGGGGTTGCGATCATGATTTCGAGTGCGGCGCACCGGCCTTTCTTGTCGATACGCTTGAAGAGGTTTTGTGCGACCACCGCCCTTAGACCATCGGAAAGGGTGTTTCGGATTTGTTCCTGTTGATTAGTTGGGAAAACTTCAATAACACGGTCAACGGTTTTTGCGGCGCTGGAGGTATGGAGAGTGCCGAAGACAAGATGGCCTGTGGCCGATGCCTCAATGGCTAATGAAATGGTTTCCAGGTCGCGCATCTCACCGACCAGGATAATATCCGGGTCTTCCCTCAATGCTCCCCGCAGGGCCGCGGCAAAGGTCCGGGTATGGAGACCGACCTCACGATGATTGACAATCGCCTTTGCGCTCTTGTGAACAAATTCAATAGGATCTTCAACGGTCAGGATGTGATCCTTTCGGGTCTTGTTGGCCTCATCGATAATGGCCGCAAGTGTGGTGGACTTCCCACTTCCGGTAGGTCCGGTAACCAGGACCAGCCCCCTCGGCAGGGTGGCCAACTTCTGAACCACTGGTGGGAGGCCTAATTGCTCGCAGGTCAGAATGGTCGAAGGTATTTCTCTGAAAACAGCACCCACGCCATTTTTTTGCTCGAAAAAATTGGCCCGGTACCGGGCCAGGCCTGGAATTTCATAAGCAAAGTCCACATCCCCGGTTTCCTCAAATACCTTTACCTTCTCTTCCGGGGCGATTTCATATAGCATCGCCTTCAGACTATCGTTATCAAGCTCCCTGTATTTTACCCGCTCTAAATCCCCCTGTATACGAAGCACAGGCTGCTGCCCGGCCGTCAGGTGAAGATCAGAGGCCCCTTGATCATTCATAAGCTTAAAAAAGGCATCAATCTGTGCCATAACGGTTCCCCCTTAACGTGTGAAGGCTGATAGTTGATTATGAGGATCTTCAAGGCAACGCTAACGCGTTTATTATACACAGGAAGAAATTCGGTTCAACTATAAAACGAAGATCTAAGGGTTTGGCGCATTGTGCTGTTGGAATAGCGGCAATCGATGGCCGAATCGTGCAAAATTCTGTTGACAAAGATCACACCACTTGTTAACGTCATTTTATTAACCCCAAAAGGGAAGGTGATCCGTTCAGTGACGGACGCTTATCCGGGGCAGTTCGTTATCATTCATATTTCCTGAAGGTGACACCGCCTGGATCTGAGATCGGAACTGACCGGGACGGTTAAGCAGACTGAAAGGTCCTTTGAAAAGGTAGACGATAAAGGTCTTGCGGTATCACCGGAAGACCTTTTTTTATTTATGAGGGGTTCCGTCGATGGGACCGACATCGGAATTCGGAAGGAATCAGGGCTTGGCAGCCCGCATTCCATAGACAACAGACAGCAGATCGCAGGAGGTGGAACAAGTGGCCCGACAAAAAGTTACGATCAATTATTTGCAGGAAAAAATGGACGCAGGTCAAAAAATTACCATGATGACAGCCTATGACTACCCCACAGCCAGTTTAGTCGATCAGGCTGAAATCGATACGATATTGGTTGGAGACTCATTAGCCATGGTGGTTCTCGGTTATGAAGGTACGGTCCCCGTGACCATGGATGAGATGATTCATCACTGCAAGGCCGTATGCAGGGGGGCAAAACAGAGCTTTGTTATCGGAGACATGCCCTTTATGTCCTATCAGGTGAGCGTTGAGAAGGCGGTGGAGAACGCCGGGCGGTTTATAAAGGAGGCAGGGTGTGAAAGCGTAAAACTGGAAGGGGGGTCTGAAATGGCCCATGTGGTCAAGGCCATCGCAGATGCAGGTATACCGGTGTGCGCCCACATAGGGTTGACCCCGCAGACCGCCACCAAACTCAGCGGGTTTAAGGTTCAGGGGAAGGACGCTGAGAGCGCCAATAAACTTATCCGGTCGGCGAAAGATCTGGAGGATGCAGGGGCCTTTATGATTGTCCTGGAATGTATCCCGGATCAGGTTGCTTCCAAGATTACTGACGCCCTGAATATCCCTACCATCGGAATCGGCGCTGGCAAATATTGCGACGGCCAGGTCTTGGTCTATCACGATGTGGTGGGTCTCTTCGAGCGATTTGTCCCGAAGATGGTAAAACAGTATATCAATCTGGCACCCATGATACGAGAGGCCCTTATCCAATACAGAGAAGAGGTGGAAAAGGGGATATTCCCCGGTCCTGAGCATAGTTTTGCCATGAAGGGGGGAGAGGCTGATAAAATGGAGTGAGAGAAGAGACTAAAGTTTCGGGTGATACACGGCCTCGACATGGTCATCTTGTGAGATGAACATCGAACGTCCAATCACGCCGAGGCTTGAAATGAAGAGCAAACATCAATTTCAGACAGTTTAGGCATCTTAGCTCACCCCAGATAAATAGGCTTCGCATTTAACGGGGTAAACTTCAGGCACTTATCCGGTTTATCCGGTTCAGGTGGTTATAAATGCGTATTTGATTCGGATCAGGAGTAGAGCAATGAATTTTTTAGTCGTAGGACCTGGCGCCATGGGGTGTCTTTTCGCGACCCGTCTAAAAAAGGTCGGTCATCAGGTGACAATCGTAGATTATAAGCCGCAACGAGCTGATTTCATCAACAGGCATGGCATCTGCATCGAAGAATCCACCGGTCAAGAAAGGGTCCATGTTCCGGCAGTCACAGGAAAAACAGGAGAAGGGTCGGATGTGGCCCTGATTTGCGTAAAGGCAAACCAGACCAGAGAAGCAGCAGAAGAGATTGCCCCGTGGATTGATCTTGAGACATCGGTTTTGACCCTTCAGAATGGACTTGGAAACTTGGAGTTGTTAGAGGAAGTATTCGGCAAGGGAAGGGTATTGGGCGGTGTAACCGCAGAAGGCGCTACCCTTTTAGGACCGGGTCACGCAAAGCATGCCGGACGGGGGCAAACCATTATCGGGCCGACAGGCACGGCGGACGGTCCGGTCGCAAAAATCGTTCACGCATTTGAGGATGCCGGTTTCGACACCCGCTCAGCCGACGAGGTGGAATCCCTCATCTGGGGTAAACTGATTGTAAATGTCGGCATCAATGCCCTGACAGCCATTGCCCGGGTGAAAAACGGCCAGTTACCCGCTATCCAGGGGGCCAAGACGGTGATGAAGATCGCTGTTCAGGAGGCAGAGAATATTGCTCGCGCCAAGGGGATTAACCTGCCTTACCCCAACCCCTTTAAACGGGTTTTAGAGGTGTGCCGTGCTACTGCGGAAAATAAGGCCTCCATGCTCCAGGATATCCTGGGGCAAAGGATCACAGAGATCCGGTTTATTAACGGGGCCATCGTTCGAGAGGGTAAAAAGTTGGGAATCCCGACCCCTGTTAACCTCACCTTAACCTCCCTTGTGGAGGCGATTCAGGAGACATACGGTCAAAGGGTCGTCGCTTGAGTCTGAAATAGACGCGGTTACCCGCCCACCAGGAGCTTCTGGCCCGGCTGAAGGGGCTTCTTAGGTGTTATCCTGTTGAGCCTGCACAATTTATCCGTTGAGATACCATACTTTTTTGCGATGCTGTAAAGGCTGTCGCCGGCACGCACGGTGTGATAACGCTTCTTGATCGGGGACGGTTTCTTTTTTGGGGGGGACGGTTTCTCTTTGTAGGTCTTTGCGTTGCGCGCCGTGATGTCATGGACCGACTGCAACAGCTTTTTTCCCTCAGTTTCAAGACGGACAACTCTTTCTTCCAGCCCATCCAAATGTGCCAGCCTCTCTTCAAGTCTATTCAACCCACTCTGTATGGCGGCAAGGTCTTCCTTGGAGTTGTCTGTTCTGTTTGTGAAAAAGAAGGCGATGATGGCGATCAAAAGGAGGATGACGATACCGGCGGGAATCAGGAACCCTGGGCCGGGTTTTGGATCAATGGATTTCGTTGAGCGTTGGTTCTTCTCGCCTTTTGGCGTGTATCCAAGGTCATCTACGACCTCTTTCATGAATTCCTGCGCGGCCTCATTCTTGTCCTGGTTCACGCTCTTCTCCCTCTGGGTCCGTTTCTCAAAAGATGAGATTTGTATTCCTCCAGCATGATCTTTCTTCTGGATCATTCATAATACGATTGAAACATCCTGTAAATGAAAATTATTCATCGACACTCTTTTTAGAAGTCTGGCGACGTAATTTCATCCAGCATCGTGAAGCGGTGTTGACTTTTTGGCCTGATTCTGATTTTCTCTTTTGCAATTTTCGCCGAGACCGATGATAATATATCTGAAAAAAAGGAATCAATCCAATCAATTGAAAACGATTGAGGTAACTCCTCAAAAAATAAAGGGTCTTGCCGTCTCCAACCATGCAGGCTCAGGGGGAAAGGAATTCCCTGAGCCGGAGTTTTTGAGAGCGTAGCGATTGAAAAGGAGGATGACTGAGTGAAACGATACAGCCTGTTGACCCATGCCCTTGAAGAAGAGGCATGGGGCAAGAAGGCAGCCGATATGGCCGTTATAAACGGTGAGATGAGATCGCACGGACCATGAAAGACCTTGGCTTCCCCTTTTCTGATCCCCTCAGGACCTTGGTTACGCTGACAGGCGCGGCCATACCCTTTTTGAGGATCTGCGAGCAAGGCCTGGTGGACATCAAGAACGGGAAGCCCGTGCCCCTGATCGAGAGAGTTGAAAAATGTGGGCGGTTATGAAACAGGGCGGCTCCGCAGGCATAGTGTAAAAGGGTGGGGTAACCGGAAAGTAAAAGGGAAAGGTTATGGATCTCCGGCGTAAACTTGCCGCAACCTTGAGCGCTGGCGGCGACGCCGGGGCCAGGTCAGCGGGTGGCCCTTAGAAAGGAGATGATGATGAAAAGCTACAGGAAAGAATTATGGTTTCAGGTGCCTTCAAGGAGGGCCTTCATTAACATTACACCCCAGGTGAATGACTGTCTGAAGGAGAGCACCATCAAAGAGGGCTTTGTCCTGGTAAATGCCATGCACATTACCGCATCGGTGTTTATTAACGATGATGAAGCAGGGCTCCACCATGATTATGATGTGTGGCTGGAAAAACTGGCCCCGCATGAACCTGTCGGACAATACAGACACAATGTGGGCGAGGACAATGCAGACGCCCATATGAAGCGGCAGGTCATGGGCCGTGAGGTAGTGGTTGCAATAACAGACGGCAAACTCGATTTCGGGACCTGGGAGCAGATCTTTTACGGGGAATTCGACGGCCGGAGAAGGAAGCGCGTTTTGGTAAAGATTATTGGAGAGTAAAGAGCGGTTGGATTGGAAATGAAGAACAACACGGAAAACAGTGCCTGGATCAAAAATATATCGCCGAAACTGAACCCCCCGAGCCTGAGCGATAATACCGCCGACGTGGATCGTTTCATCAAAGGGATGAAGAAGTGCCTCGATGCTGAAGAGGTATCCATCGATTTTTCCCTGATAAAAAAGGTGTTCCCCTCTCTCAGGACCTGCGATTACAACGTGCGTGCCGCGGTTTATAAGGAAAAAAACCGCTGGCATTTGATTGATATCTCTAAAGAGGAGGCCTTGCAACATATATACGGTCTTGCCCTTGATTTAGGGAGTTCAACCCTCGTTCTAAGACTGATAGACATGGAAAACGGGGAACCGATGGATGAGACCTCATTTCATAATCCCCAGATTGAGATCGGCGCGGATATACTTACACGGATCCATTTTGCGGCCCAAGAGGGAGGCCTTTCAAGGCTACAGGGGATCTTGATAAAGAAACTCAATGAAGAAATCGGCACCCTGGCGAGGAAAAACAGGATCAGCACAGAATCGATCGTAGGTATGTCGGTGGCCGGGAACACCACCATGACACACCTCTTTTTAGGGCTGGATCCTTACTGGATCTGCCGGGAACCGTATATTCCCGTGGTCAATAGCCCGGGTCTGATACCTTCGCATGAACTGGGCCTGGCCATCAATCCGGGGTCGCCGATCCTGGTTTCTCCAAATGTTGGCAGCTATTTCGGTGGTGACTTGATAGCAGGGATTTTGGCTTCAGACATGACGCATCACAGCGAGGTCTCCTTTTTTGTTGATGTGGGAACCAATGCCGAGGTGGTTATCGGGAACAGGGACTGGCTCATGGCCTGTGCCGGGGCCGCAGGCCCTGCCTTGGAGGGGGGCGTTGCAGACATGGGGATGATGGCGGGTCCGGGTGTTATCGACCGGGTGGTCATTGATCCTGTTACCCGTGAGTTCAAGATAGGGACGATTCAGGGTCACGGCCTTATCGACGCACCAAAGGAAAAAGAGCCGGTGGGGATCTGTGGTTCAGGCCTTATTGACCTTGCAGCGCAACTCTACTTGGCCGGGATGATCGATTTGAGAGGGAAGTTCGTGGATGGTACATGCGGGAAACGTCTTATTGAGGTGGACGGCGTCAGACATCTGATCGTGGTTCCTTCGGAAGATTCCGGGACCGGCCGGTCACTTACCCTGAGCCAGACCGATATAGACGGACTGATACGATCCAAGGCCGCCATGTACACCATCCTGACCACCATTGCCAACACGGTAGACATCCCCTTAAGAGAAATAGGCAGATTTTATGTGGCCGGAACCTTCGGTTCCTATATAGACCCGCAGTCGGCCATTACCATCGGGATGATCCCTGACCTCCCTATGGAAACGTACATCTCTTTGGGGAACACGTCCCTCAAAGGCGCAAGCATGGCGCTCTTGGGAGTGGAGGCGAAAGAGGCACTTTTTCGGATAAGGGATCAGATCACCTATTTGGAACTCAACGTGAACCAGGAGTTCATGAATCTTTTCAGCGCAGCCAAGTTCATTCCCCATACGGACAGGTCTCTTTTCCCCACCGTAAGAGTATGGGCTGAAGCCCAAGAAAGATAAACTGCAGGTGTTCATCATGCCCAAAGGCTGGATCTGTTTAATCCTGTTGGTTTTCTTCCTTGGCGTGTCCTTTTACTTCTTTTATCCAACGATTGAAAATTTCATTATTTATTATCCAGATCGTTCTCTCCATCAGAATCCGGCGGATTGGAACTTGACCCATGAAGACGTATCCTTTGACGGCGGAGACGGAATAAGGTTGCATGGGTGGTTTTTCCCCTTGCCCGGGAAGGCCCCTCTTATCCTGTTCTGCCACGGAAATGCAGGCAATATTTCCGATCGTATTGACAATGTGAAACGGTTACTGGATCATGGGCTCCAGGTATTCATCTATGACTACCGAGGATATGGCAGGAGTACGGGGCGGCCTTCAGAGGCGGGGGTCTACCAGGATGGCCTGGCAGCGTATGATTATCTGGTCACGCGAAAAAAAATATCCCCTGACAGAATCGTCCCCTTTGGCCGCTCGCTCGGGGCCGCGGTTGCCATCGAAATCGCGATAAAAAGGGATGTCAGATCGCTTATTATTGAAAGCGCATTTACGTCTACCCGGGACATGGCGAAACAGATGTTCTTGTTTCAGCTCTTATCGCCACTTGTACCACCCAACTACAATAACCTGAAAAAAATCAGAAAGATCACGGTTCCCAAGCTCATTATCCATGGCGAACAAGATGAGATTGTTCCCTTTTCAATGGGACAGCGTCTATATCACGCCGCTTGCGTCCCCAAGTTTTTTTACCCCATCAGCGGGGCCGGTCATAACGACGCCTATTTTGTCGGAGGCGGGACGTATTTTGAAGCCTTTGCTGCCTTTGCGAGAAATTCCAGGATAACCGCCCATGATCCCCCGGAATCTGGAACGTGAAATCGTCAGAGCGGAAGATATCCTTAACCATAAGGAATATGACTTCAGTGCCAAGTATCTGGCGGTCTGTCATGTGTGTGCTGCTGTCCGGACAAGCCCTGAAATCATCCGTTCGGAAACCGTTGCCGCCCTTCAAGGCGTTTTCCATAATTCAGCTATCTCAAGCCAAACACAATCTTTCTTTCTCTTTAAAGAAGCGGCTAAGGCCCTCTCTCTTATAGCGGTCAGCCCGATTCACCGACCCTTCTCCAAACAGGCCTACGCTGTCATGATGAACATTCTCGGCACCATGGGAGGAAGTCCTCAAAGAGCAGCTGCCGATGCCTTAGGCTCTCTTCCTGTGTCCATTCGGGGTCCTGAGATAGGGGACTTGAGAGTGAGGCATTCACCGCTTGTGAACTGGCAGGGTGTTTCGGACGGGTTGGGGGTCCTTATCTCCAAGCCTCCTTTCTTTGTCGGCAGGAGTCTCGTCGGAGCCGTAGATGGAGACGGCCGGCTGCTGGTCGTCAAACTGGCATATGCTGAAAATTCGGTGAGGTCCTTATGCGCGGAGGCTCTCTGGTTGGAACATATTCGTTTAAATAGCCATCGGTTTCCAGTGAGATTCAACATACCGGCCGCTATAAAGGTTCGAGGGAGCCATCTGTTCAGATTGAAGAATATCCCTGCGGCCCTCCCTGAAAGGCCGAAACTCCATCCAGAACATTATGCGATCGGTTTTATTTCCCACAAGGATTATTTCACCTATCCCAATGACCTGAGGCGGGAACATCGGTTCTCAGAGGAAGCATTCAAGGAAGTGATATCCAGGAACGCCTTTTTATTCGGAAGACTGACATCGTCAGGGATTGTCCATGCTGCGCCGATTCCCCTTTTTCATAACCGGGTTCAAGGGGGTAGAAGGAGGGACAATGG
>CAZACO010000025.1:1315-15208 GCA_964483185.1 uncultured Desulfobacteraceae bacterium | reverse complement strand
ACTTCAGCTGTATTGCCAGGAAATACATCCCATTTGAAGGGATAACCCTCATCGTTGATGAGAACCCCAAGCAACACCTGTCGCCTGCCGTGACACTCGATCTTTCCTTTCCCGAAGGCTGAAAGATTGCATTTGTAACCAACGAAATAAGTGGTCGACAGGTCATAGTTTACAAAATCGAACGCGTTGGGGTTATCGTTATAAATCCTTTTGAAAAGATAATTCTCAATGGACGCTTTGTTGTTCTGGATCTTATCCAGTTCATAATAGATTTTGTCGTCGTTTAGGCCCGAAAGGTCTATGCTGAGCACGTCTGCTAAGGCGGTCTTTTCGGCCCACATTGGAACGGAATAATGAGAGCAGGGATCGGTACATCTATTAATCGTCAGAATCCTGGCCATGGTGTGTGTAGGAAGTGCGCTGTCAGTTACATCACAACTAAACGCTTCGTCCAGCTGCCACCGATCCCACAGGGCATTGACCACAGCAATATCGAGATAGGCCCTGGTTTCCTGGACTACAATGTCCCTAAGCCTGGTAACGAATTGATCTTCGCTCTGGACGACCTCCAAGATCAATTTAATCTGTTCTGCCTGTTGATCTGTCAGTTTCCCAATTCGCCAAAGAACCCTTTTTCTAACGGTTTTGCCGTCCCGGTAGGATTCAGCGATTTTGTAGGACTTATATGTTTGTCCCTTGTATGTGGAGGTACTGTAGCCCAGATGCATGATATGACCCCAATTAATTCTGTGACTACAATACCACTTCAAAATGTCGTTGTCAACCCTTTTATTATGGTCTTACTGGTCCTTCTAACGATTTTCCGCCTCATTTTTCTGAGACTACATTATGACCTGCAGGTACTCAGAACCCTTAAATAATGAGTTTGCGCGAAAAACTTTCCGGAAAAGGGGATATATAGCCGCAATGGCACACTGGGAACAGCCTCGATAGAACCTTTCGTATTCAAAGCCCAGTTGATACGCCCTATCCAGAAGTTCTTCGGCAGTTTGCCCTTTTTCCATTTATTTTCTCCTTTATCCGTTCGTCAGTAATCTCAGTACAGGTTTCAATTATACAAGGGAAGCCGGTGTCTTTTAGGCCATATAGTGTCATTGAAGAACCCCGCAGTCCCGCTTGATCAGCGGGATGGGGAATCTCCCAAATTTAAGGAGAATTCCTTGCATTTTAAGTTCGCTCGCTAATCCCGCTGAAAGCGGAACTGCAAGCAACGGGGAATGCGCTCATTATGAAGAGGCGTCGGCACGTCCCATTCGGAAAATTTGGGAGAGCCTATCACACACCTAATAGAAAACCCTCGAAACCAAATTGCCTGATCTGTCGAATTCAAGCCCCAGTTCATCGTCCCCGATAATCAGATCAGGTTTTCCTTCAAGGTGAGTTATACAGCCTTCTGAAACCATCAGGGTCGTTAATTCCAGTGTGTTTTTGATGTGGACGATCAGGATGTCTTTCAGATTGTAGGGTCTCAGCGTTTTCAGGGCAGCGATGATGGCCTCCCGATCCGTTGGGAAAGTCAGGGGGATTTTTCCTGCTTCCGGGCAGCAGGCCGTCAGGCAGTTTACGAGAGTCGCCTGAAAGTCCATTTTGTCTATCAGTCGCTGTGTTGTAAAGTCCGCCTGACCGATGCCCAGCGCACTCCCTTCACTCCCATCTGTCAAATCCCTGACGAAAATCCGGGTCACTCTCGGCCATGGGCGCTTTGCCCCGTAAGCGCATACATCACGTCCCACCACACATGGATCAATCCCTTCACCACTGATATCTTTCCCCATTTCGTCAACAATGAGCAGATCGATTTCATCAAGAGGCAGGGTGGGCAACCACGCGCGTGCGGTCTTGAGAAGCCGGCTTTCAATAGACTCGATTTCATGGGCAAGGGCCATCTTTATCTGTGCGGTTTCGTGGGCCTGATTTTCAAGCAGGCACACCCCAAAGAGCACCGGGCTCTTTTCCAGCAATGCCTTGCCTGCGGAGCTGATGATCTCATATTGAGATCGGACGATCGAAAGGCGGTGATAGTGTTCGGCTCCGATCTGGTTGCCCAGCCCGATGGCCATCATCTTGATGAGGCCGCTCTCTGTGGGACCGATGAAATTGGTGTGGGGTTTGATCCTGTTGATGAGCACGATCCCGTCGGCTTCGTGTGCCAGCCGGTCAAGGAATAAAGGGATGCCGTTCACCTCTCCCATGGGTGTCACGTCCATGGTGGCCCTTACCGGCACCCCCACACGCTCTTCAGTGATTCCTCGAAGACGCAACAGCTCTGTCTGGCCCTCGGCCGTGGCCCCGCCATGAGAACCCATGGCGGGTGTGACAAAAGGATCATAACCGGCCTCTTTCAGCCGGGTCGCAACGGCCCTGACCACGACACTCAGATTGGAGATTCCTCGACTGCCCACCCCTATGGCCACGTTCGATCCCGGGGGTAGATCCAGGCGACCTTTGATTCGGCCCCATTCCCGGTCTATTTCAGCCGATACATCCACTGCGGGAGAAGTGTCAAAACGCTGCCGAACCATCCGCATCTTGGGTAGTTTCAGCTCAGCCCGGGTGCCCGCTTTCATATGGTTTCCTCCCGATCCATTCTCTATCAGGCCCCTATCCCGCCTCCAGGAGCTGGTTCAGGAACTGTGTTGTGGTATAAATCTTGAATTTCTGAGCCCTCAGCTTGGCGTTTTTCAGATTATGAACGCAGGAGTTACATTCTGTCAGAACGATCTCAGCTCCGACCTCCTCCACCTCCTGCAGGCGTCTGCGGGCCATGTCGATGGAGTTTTTCGCATAGGCACCTCTTACCCCGCCGCCCGCCCCGCAACAGAGGGCATTAGCCCGGTTATGCCGCATCTCTACAAAATTCGGAGCGATTTTCCTGATGGTCTCGCGCGGCTCTTCATAAATACCGCAATGTCTTCCCAGGTCGCACGGGTCATGGTAGGTGACGATCTTATCTGTTTTTACCCCGAGATCAAAGTCTTTCAGGAACTGGCTGATATGGATAATTTCTACGCCTTCATCCTTGAGGGCCTGGTATTGCACCTTGCTGTTGAAAGTCCTTGAACAGTAGGGGCACCCGGTAATCACGGCCTTTGCCCCAGTAGCCAAAATCATATCCACATTTTTGCGGGCAAGGTCCTGGTTGATCTGAAATCCCACGTCTTCCAATACGCCGCTGCAACATACTTCTTCGATCAGGGTGTAGTCCACCTTCAGGTGATCCAGGAGATCCAGTGTCGCCATGGTGGCCTCATCTTCTCGATAGGCACCAACACACCCAACAAAGAAGACATATCTCGCCTTTTTGTTCCGTTCTCTTTCAAAATATTCGGGTTCGTCTTCCCCATAGATATTGGTATGTTCCTGCAGAACCCGGTTCATCCCCTCAAAGGCCGGGTGGCAGGAACCGATATGAACCATGTCTTTCCTTGCCTGTTTGATGATCTCCGGCGGGTTTACGCCTGAAGGGCACTGGTCCGTGCAACTGGCGCAAGTCGTGCATTGAAAGAGGGTCTCTACGAGTTCGTCATTCAGGTCGATGTTTCCATCCATCACTTCTTTGAGGATCAACATCTTCCCTCGGGCATTAAGGGCCGGACGCTTGGTGAGTCCGAACAGGGGACAGACTGCGCGGCAAAACCCGCAGCTTGAGCACCTGAGCAACTGATCGCGAAATTGTTTTTCAAAATCGTACTTCTCTTTCATTAACCCTCCAGGCCCATCTTCCCGGGATTGAGAATGTTGTTCGGGTCAAAAAGTCTCTTTATCGAACGCATAACATCCATACTCACTCGGTCATGCTCTAAGCCGATGAACGGTATTTTGGCCAGCCCGATTCCATGCTCACCTGTCACGGTTCCACCCAGTTCAATGACCTTCTCAAACAACTCGGTCGATGCCTCTTCGACGCGTTTGACCTCATCAGCATCGGTCCCATCAAAACAGATCACCGGATGGAGATTGCCATCGCCGGCGTGTCCCACGGTCGGCATTTTGACGTCATATTTCTTGGCAATATCGGATATTGCCCTTAGCATGTCCGGGACCTTGGACATGGGCACAGCCAAGTCCTCTACAATGAGGTTATTGTTGATGCGGGCCAAGACTCCATAAGCCGATTTGCGAGCGGTCCACAGGGCTTCCGCCTCTTCCTTCGAGTCAGCCTGCCGGGTCGTGGTGGCATTGTTTTTCTTGAAGATTTCAATAATCTTTTTCATCTGGAACTCGGTTTCTTCGCTGGTGTAGCCGTCGGTTTCGGCCACCAGCATGGCTTCCACCTCGGGTAGTCCCAGGTCTGTATTTTCATTGATGGCGACCAGACTCTGCTGATCTACCACTTCCAGGGCGCTCGGCAAAATGCCTGAGTACATGATTTGGTTTATCGCCCGACCGGCATCTTCAAGATCTTCAAAGGTAGCCATGGCGGTTGAAGTCAACGGTGGTTTGGGATTGATCTTGAAGGTTATTTCGGTGACCACGCCCAAGGTGCCCTCGGAACCAACGAAGAGTCGTGTGAGATCGTAACCGGAAACGCTTTTCATGCATTTGGATCCCGTATGCAGAATGCGGCCATCCGGCAGCACGACTTCCAGGGCGAGAACATAGTCCTTTGTGGTACCGTATTTGGCCCCCTTTATGCCGCCGGCATTGGTGGCAACGTTCCCCCCTAAGGTACAAACCGATGCGCTGGCCGGATCAGGGGGAAAGAAAAAACCGTAAGGGGAGAGTGCCCGAGCCAGATCGTCATAGACCACGCCCGGTTGAACTACGACCAGACGGTCCTCAATATTGATCTCAATGATTTTGTCCATGCGACCGAAGTCGAGAACCACACCGCCCTGCTGCGGCACTGCCAGGCCAGCCAAAGAAGTCCCGGCCCCCCTTGGAACGACCGGAAACATTTCCCGGTTTGCCAGTTTCATGATGGCTGAAACTTGTTCGGTATTGACCGGCCACACGGCTGCATCAGGCCTGTGCCGATGCTCTGAAGCATCCTTTGAATAGGCAATGAGATCAATCAGTGAATTGGTGAAATTGTCAAGACCCACGATTCCTTGTAAGGACTGTTTGATCGTTGTATCCATTATGCTCTCCAATATGCCTGGGCCAACCATTCGGGTTGGAATCCTTCCAAACTGACCTCTTTATAGGAAAAAAGGGAGGTGGCAGAGATTATTTTCGACCACTGCCAAACACGTACTTTCCTCAAGACAAAACCTGTGTCTCGGGACGGCCTTTCAGATGAAAACCCCCACAGGAGATCCTTCCTCCACGGGGGGTATATGCGTTAAAGCCCAAAAATTGTCTGTCCGGCATTGGTGGGGAGTCTTTATGGCGACCCGAAACGCTCCATTCTTATCATGAGAAAACAGATAGTTTTTCTGCTATCCGTATTTTGTCATCTTTGCTAAAAATGATGCCAGCCTGCTGCTCCCCATCACGAAGGGTCACATCATGGATCTTCACCTTTTCCGGGATGATAAAATCTTTTCTGACCTCATCGAGGTAGTTCCAGGGGCTGACAAACCAGTTCTTTGTTTTCCATGGGGAAGCGCTCAAAATTTTCGTCCTCCAATTCTATTTTTTGAGACCGGGGATCTTTAATATGGACCGCTTTGAATAGTAGTTGGCCACGATTGCGACCAGCAAAAGGGCACCCTGGGCAAAATACATCCACTCGGGGCCCGCCCCCAACAGGGTCAGTCCGTTGATCAGGCTGATGAGGAAGATGGCCCCCAACAGGGTCCCCATAATGATGTTTTTCCCGTTGAAGATCACCGTCCCCAGCATGGCTGCGATGAACGCCTCCAGTAGAAAACGTTCTCCCAGGTCCACATTCCCCACGGACTGGCGGGCCGCCAGCAGAATCCCGCTGAAGGCGCTCAGAAAACCGCAAATCACGAAGGTCAGCAGCGTCAGCTTTTTGATCTTCACCCCCGACAGCCTGCACGCCTCAATGTTGCCCCCGATCATCCGTATGTTTCGGCCATAGCTGGTTTTTTCCATAAAGAGATAGGCCAGGACAAAAACCACGACCATGATATAAATGGGAATCGGTATGTTCAAAAAGGCGCCGTTCCCCAAATACGAGAAATTATCCGGCACGATATGAACGCTCACCCCCCCGGTCAGGCCGTAGAGAAACCCGACCAGGACAAACATGGTTCCAAGGGTTGCAATCAACGAATTCATATGGAGACGGGTGACCATGAGCCCGTTGCCCACGCCGATCAAGGTGGTTATGGCCACCCCGGCGACCAAGCTGGTCCCCACATCATAGCCCAGGTTGCTCATGAGATGGCAGGCAAGCATGGCTGCGGCCCCGGCCATGTTCCCAACGGACAGATCCAGACCGCCGGCGGCAATCACGATGGCCTCGCCAAAGGAGACGAAAGAGATGATGCTCATCTCCGTAAAAATATCGTAGAGATTTCCCACGCTGAGAAATGAGGGCCGAAGGATAGTAACGACCACATAAAAGAGACCGAATATGACGAAAATACCGTACCGGATAAGGGAGCTACTGCCTTTTTGAGGGCCTGCGTCCATCTCCCCGTTGTTTCGATGACCCAACGATGTTGCGCTAGAATTGGACTTGCTCAATTTTCCCCCTCCTTGCAGATGAGATGGCGACGGATATGATGAGGATGAGGCCCTGGGCCACCGGAACCAGGTAGAACTTCATGCCTAATCCGGTGAACCCGCTCAAAAGGGTATAAAGGAAAAAGGCGCCAATGAGGGTTCCTGGAAAATTGGCCTTTCCCGCCTTGAACGTTGCCGTACCCAGAAAACAGGCCGCCAACACGAAAAGCATGAGCTGCTTGCCCGCATACATGACCGCTCCACCAATTCGCAGGGTTTCCACATAGCCGGCAAACGCAAAAATGAGACCTGCAGCAACAAAAACCATGGATTTGAGAATTTTAGCCCGAATCCCCACCTCTTTGACAGCACTGATGTTTTCTCCAAGGGCCCGTACGTATTGCCCAGCACGCGTTTGGGTCTGCAAAAACCAGCAAATGGCAAATAGGGCAAATAGATAGAGCACAGCTATCGGCACCGGACCGATATACATTTGTACGATGGAAAGCACCTCCGGATCCCTGATCCAGGTAGTGATTCCCTGATTGTAAATCCTTTCCGCGCCCATGCACATAAACATGACCGCCACGGTGGCCAGAAAGGAGGGCAGGTTCAATACCACGACCAGGATGGCATTGAGCAGTCCCGTCCCCAATCCGATGGCCAGACACACCAGCGTTGCCAGACCTATGGAGTGTCCCTCTTTGATCATCCCCGCAAGCACTGCGCCCACCAGGCCGATAACCCCGGCATAGGATAGATCGATTTCACCCGTTATGAGGACAAAGGTCAATCCAAAGGCACAGATCCCAAGGGAAGTGGATTGCACGAGGATGTTTTGAAGATTCTGCCCACTGAAGAATCCCATGGATGTGAAGGAAAAAAAGATGATCGCGACGATGAAGGCAAACGTGGCCCCGTAATTGTTAATGATGTCCTTTGGAGTTATTGGCTGTTTGTGCATAATCTCTCCCACCCATGACGTAAAATAGCAGTTCCTCCCGGTTGGTTGCCGCTGTTTCAAGCTCCTTGATGATCTGGCCATGGAACATCACAAGGACGCGGTCACACAACGACAACACCTCCGTAAGCTCGTTGGAAATAAAAATGACACCGGCCCCCTGTCGGGCAAGATCAACGATCAGTTTATAGATGTCATACTTGCCGCCCACATCAATCCCTTTGGTTGGCTCGTCGAATATATAGATACTCGAATCGCTCATCAGCCATTTTCCGACCACCACTTTCTGCTGGGTGCCGCCGCTGAGGAACTGAACTTCCTGCTCGGTGGAGGGGGTGGCGATTCCAAGGGTCCGGATATATTCCTTGACAGCCTGGATCTCTTTATCCTGTTTGATCCAGGATGGGCCAACGCAGAACCTCTTCTTCAAGGCAGCGAGGGTGATATTCTTCCGCACCGATTCGGCTCCCACCAGTCCCTCGGTTCTTCTCTCTTCCGGGATTAAGGCCAGGCCTTGAGTGATGGCATCTTGAGGGGTGTTGATCTTCACCTCCTTGCCGGCAATGTGGATGGTGCCCCTTTGCTTGGGGTCCGCACCGAATATGGCTCGGGCCACCTCACTCTTTCCGGCCCCGATGCTTCCCACAATCCCCAGGATTTCGCCCGATTTCAGATCGAAATGGATATTTTCCCCTTTCTCTTTGGGGAAAAGGTTTCTGACGGATAAACTGGTTCCACCGATGGGTACGGTCTCCTTGGGAACCTGCTGGGTGATCTCCCTGCCCAGCATATATTTGACCAGTTCGGTCTGGGGAAGGTCGTTGATCTGTGCGGTGGTGATTTTCATCCCGTCCCTCAGGACCGTGACCCGGTCGCAGATGCGGTAGATCTCTTCCAGCCGGTGCGAGATGTAGACAACCGTCAGACCTTTCTGCTTGGCCCTTTCCAGAAAAGAGAAAAACTCGTCGGATGTATTTTGATCCAGACGGGCAGTGGGTTCATCCAAAATCAGGATGCGGGGCGAGGTGACGAGGGCCCGTGCAATGGCAACCAGCTGCTGCTGAGAAAGGCTGAGATCCTCTACCCTGTCCTCAACATCGACGTCCGAGGTGACCTCGGCAAGAAATTGAGAAGCCTTCAGGCGCATGCCCTTCCAGTCAATGGTTCCGAGTCGGGTGGCAGGCTCTCGTCCCAAACAGATATTCTGTGCAACTGTTAACATGGGGATTAGGTTCAAATCCTGATGAATGAGACTCAGGCCCAACTCCTGGACACCCCGTATCCCCAGGTCTTTCACGTTACGGCCCTCGATGAAGATATCCCCCTCATCCTCAATATACTCCCGGACAATGATCTTCATGAGCGTGGACTTCCCCGCACCGTTCTCTCCGCAAAGGGCATGCACTTCTCCCCGTTCAACCTCAAAGTCCAGGTCTCTTAAGGCCCGGACACCTGGAAAGGATTTGGAAACTCGTTCGACCTTGATCACGATATTGTTTTGATCACCCATTGGCCTGTTCATCTCATCTCCATACTGTTTGGTGATACCCATCACACGGGTCCCTTATGAGAGGACCCGTGTGAAGATGAATCCATTACCAGGGTTTTTTCACTTTTGTACCTGCAAAATTACCATCCCAGCAGGCGTCTACGCTTTCGTAGATCTTCTTCGGTTTGAACTCCTCCACATCTTTGGTGGCCACATAGGAGACACCGATCACGGAAAGCGTCGGGAGATTTGCTTTGGCTTCCTGAACCGTCTTGAATCCCATGGCGGCTTCCAGGGCCTTCGCAGCGGCGGTTCCCTGGACAACAGGCTCAATGCCCACAACGGCTGTGGCCGGGCAATCGGGCTTGTGCATCTCGGCCAGAAGTGCTGCTTCCTGATCGATGCTGATCACAGAGACCTGCTTTTCCTTTTTCATTTCCTTGATGGCCTTGATCGCCCCTACGGCCGGCAGCCCCCAGGTGGTGGCCACGCCTTTCAGGTCAGGATGGGCCCGAAGGGTTGCCTTGGTAATCTTGTAGGCATTGTTGATCGGATCGGATGGGTCTACCTCATGATATTTGCCGATCATCTTGATCTCAGGGAACCATCTCAGGACCTCTCCATATGCCCTCTTTCGAACCTCGAGGGTGTGCCATCCTGCCGCATCCATACCGATATATTTTCCGGAGCCATGCATCTGATTGACCAGCCACACGGCCAGGTTCGTGCTGCCCTGCCAGCTGTCTTCCACCGAGTTATGCACGGCATAGGGCAAAAACATGATCACCGTGATGACAGGGATATTGGCCTCGAAGGCCTTTTTGGAGACATCCAGAAAGGCGTCACCTTCCCCACCTTTGATGACAATCCCATCAACTTTCATGGAAACAAAATTCTCAACATCGGCTTTTTGTTGAGATGTTTTCCCGCCGGCGTTTGTACTGATAACCTTGCAGCCCTTCTTTTCCAGATAATCGATGATGGTTTGGTTACATCTGGCATTCCAGTCGTTTCCCAACCAGAGGTTGGACACGCCTACGACTTTTTGTTTGGCCAAGGCGGGCGTAACGAAGACAAAAGAAAAGGTAAGAATCGTGAGCAATAAAAGGAATGGCAATGTCTTAACGCTGATTTTTCCCATGATAAAACCTCCGATCTTGTTATGATTTATAATCCCTGTCCGCGAAGATACGACTTGAAGCGACTACCCGGACTACCTGAATAAATGAAATGACCACCCCCTTTCTTCCCAAGGATAATGGCGTTATTACCAACTCTGCTCAGGGTGGCACCTAACTGCCATCTCAAAGGTTATAAGGGATTAGCTGATGTCAACGACACGTTAGAGGTATAGTGAACTTACCACTTACTATGTTCAATTTACTTTCTTGTCAAGAGTTATTTTGGCGTTACCCTGAAAAAATTCAGTCTCGCAGATGGTACCTGGAGGCATGTTTTTTCATCCCAATTTTTATACTGAAATTTCTTATCTACGAAACAGACAAAAAAAATAGAAATGGGGGTCCTCCAGGGCGTCGTTTGATCCCGATCTCCTTGGTTCTTGGTCCCCTGTTATATGTTTGTGTCGGCGCAAAATCGCCGTCCTATCGGGTGAAGTTTAACTTTCTAATTCGGGAGTAGATGTTTCAGGAAGCCAGAAAAGAGACGGATCATAAAAAGCTGTAAAAACAACCTATTAAATCATCTAAGCCTATGCAATTTGAATTTGATTCAGCCTTCGGCCCTTAGAGACGCAGGCCCTTGTAAGGACTTTTGGATTGTCCTGATGCTACTGAACAAAAGTGTGAGTTGACTGTAAAACGCCTTGCTAATGAATCCATCGTGATTGGCGCCCGGCAATGCGCTCCGAATCAAGGATTTCACGCTAAAAGGGGGTTCCATATAAAGAAAGAAAAGCGATGTTCTGCTCCAATAAACCAACGCACTTTTTTTATTGACAATGGGTATTTTTTTTTATACAAGATTTTCTGAGATGGTTAGTGGTAAGACCAATAGATGACTTAAACCGAGTAGATATGGATGCCTTATATACCCCCATTAAACCCAAAAGGATATCCAAGGAGATCGTAGAACAGATCAAGGCTTTGATATTCAATGGAAATTTGAAGCCAGGGGAGACACTGCCGCCAGAAAGGGATCTGGCGAAATCATTATGTGTCAGTAGAGTTTCCCTAAGGGAAGCCTTAAATGCCCTGCAAGGCATGGGGCTGTTAGAGATCCAGCAGGGGAACCGGACCTGTGTGCGTCCCATTACCACCCGATCCATACACGATCCATTGGTTTCATTTGCCAAGAAGTCTCTTGCCAATTTTATAAAAGTGTTCGAGATCAGGAAATATCTGGAAATAGGCTCTGCCTCATTGGCCGCTCAGCGGGCAACGAGTGAAGAAATCGAGCAGCTTGAGAAACTCTTGAAAGAAATGAAGGAGGATCTCAAGAGGAATCGTTTAGGCGCCAAGTCTGATTTTGATTTTCATTCTTCTATCGTGGCGGCGACGCACAATGTGGCGTATATTCACGTGATGCAAACCTTATACGATTTATTGCAAGAAGAGCTTCGTATTGCTTATGGTGATATTTTTAGAAAGAAAGACATACGGAAAAAATTGTTAGTCCAGCATCAGAATGTGTTTAAAGCGGTTAGAGACCATGACGCTGAAAGGGCATCAAAGGAAGCCTTAATACATCTTTGTTTCGCGTTGGAGACTTGGGAAAGCGGCCTTATTAAGAAATATTAAGAAAAGTTGGATATCGGTAGATGTGGGAAGTTCTCGCCATTTCAAGATCAGGCTTGACCGCAAACCAATAGAATTGGGGTATCTACTTGACTCTAGTGCCCCCAGGATGTAGTCGTAAGACACACAACCTTATGAAATTGAAAAGCATTTAGATTCAATAAATTAAGGCTTATGAGGCGTATAGATTTTGACCGATGGTCTAACGTTATTCATGACAAATCAATAAGATAGATCCCCTTTCGCAAGAATTCTGTCGAAATGTCTATATGTAGTAGCGATTTGAGTTAAGTAGATACCCCATAATAAAATTCTCTTGAGGTGGTGACTAAGATGAGCGATTTCAAGGCGGTATTGGATGGTAAGGAAGTCAGCGGTTCTTCAGGGATGACGATACTTGAGGCCGCGGGAAAGCTGGGTATACATATTCCGACCCTCTGTCATAGTCCGGATCTGACGCCGGATGGAAATTGCCGAATCTGTGTGGTTGAGGTGGAGGGGGCGCCGAGGCTGGTGGCGTCCTGCCACACGCCGATGGCTGATGGTATGGTCATCCATACCCGTTCACCGAAGGTCCTGGCTGCGCGGAAAGTGGTAGTGGAGCTTTTGTTAGCCGGTCATACCGGTCCCTGCGTGACCGATGCATGTGCGAAGGATTGTGAACTGCACAACCTTGCGGCCGAACTGGAGGTGGGGCCCCCCCGATTTCAGGTGAAGAAACGACGTTATTATCCTGTGGAAGAGATCAGTCCCTATGTGAAACGGGACATGTCCCGATGTATTCTCTGCAGGAGGTGCGTTCGGGCCTGCGCCGAGATCGCCAAGAAGAACGTTTTCAGCATGGCCTACCGGGGATTCCGGTCAAAGGTGGTGGTGGACTGTGATGTGGCGTTGGACAAAGAGGTATGCCGGGACTGCGGCATCTGCATCGATTACTGTCCCACGAGCGCGTTGACCAAAGCGAACAAGGAGGTTGGGTGATATGGAGAGACATCAACTCCTGAACATGATCAAGGAGGAGCAGGCAGAGAACAGATCGGTATCTGAAAGGGCCATAGCGGACATGGCCCGAGCCCTGCAGTTGCCCATAGGGGATGTCTACGGGGTGACCACCTTTTATTCTTTTCTGTCCACCCGGCCGCTGGGCCGGCATGTGATCCGGATCTGCAAGGGCGTGCCCTGTTTTCTTCAAGAGGGAGAGACGATGGCCGCGGCCATTGAAAGAGAGCTTGGGATCGGGCCTGGAGAGACCACTGCGGATGGCCGGTTTACCTTTGAGTTGACCAACTGCATCGGGGCCTGCGACCAGGCCCCGGCCATGCTGGTGGATGATGAAGTGTATGGCGATCTGACGCCGGAGAAGATCAGGGAGATCTTACAATCATTTGACTAAAGATCTGGAGGAAGAACCGTGCCTGAGAAAAGAATCCTATCGAAAAACTGTGGCAAGATCGACCCTGGGGATATTTCCAGCTATGAAGCGGAGGGGGGGTTCAAGGCCCTGGAAAAGGCCCGGGGGATGTCGGCCGAAGCGGTGATTGCTGAGGTGAAGGCGTCGGGGCTTCGGGGCCGTGGAGGGGCAGGATTTCCCTGTGGCGCCAAATGGGAACTGGCCCGCGCCTCACAGGGAAAAGAGACGTTCCTCATCTGTAACGCCGATGAGGGGGAGATGGGGACCTTCAAGGACCGCTATCTGCTTCAGCACGATCCATTTTCGCTCATGGAAGGGATGGCCATTGCCGGTTATGCGATCGGTGCCCGGAAGGCATATATCTATCTCCGGGAGGAATACCATTATCTTCTGGAGGGGCTTGGGAAGGCCGTTTTGCAATGCAGGGAGAAGGGGTATCTGGATGATCTGGCCCTGGAGATTCAGGAAGGGGCCGGCGCCTACATCTGCGGTGAGGAGTCTGCGCTGATGAACTCCATTGAGGGGAGGCGTGGCGAAGCCCGGTATCGCCCGCCCTTTCCGCCCACAACCGGTCTTTTTGAGCAACCCACCATCATCAACAACGTGGAAACCCTGGTCAATGTGCCCCACATTATTCAAAACGGTTCAGAGTGGTATTGCACCATGGGGACGGACG
>CAZACO010000025.1:0-1215 GCA_964483185.1 uncultured Desulfobacteraceae bacterium | reverse complement strand
GTGCCCCACATTATTCAAAACGGTTCAGAGTGGTATTGCACCATGGGGACGGACGAGAGCAAGGGGACCAAGCTCTTCTGCGTGAGCGGGGATGTGGAAAGGCCCGGGATCTATGAGATGGAGCTCGGGTGCGGGCTTCGGGAGCTGATGGATCTGGCCGGAGCCAGGGAGATCAAAATGGTTCAGGTGGGGGGGTCCACCGGCAGGATCATCCCTGAGGAGATGCTCGACACGCCGTTGGCCTATGAGACAGTGCTCGGTTCCGGGGCGGTGATCGTGTTTGATGAAAGCCGGGACGTGGTGGAATTTGTCTATCGGACCATGGAATTTTTGAACGAGGAGTCCTGCGGCAAGTGCACGCCCTGCCGGGAAGGGACCGAGGTGATGGTCGAGGTGTTGGGGAGGTTGGTCAAGGGAGAAGGGATGGAGGAAGACATCAGGGTACTGGAGGAGTTGAGCCAGGTGATGACGCAGAGCGCCCTTTGCGGTCTTGGGCAGACAGCGCCTGTGCCGGTGCTGGACACCCTCAAATATTTCAGGAAGGACTATGAAAACCGGATCAGCCAGTCGGTCTTTTTGAGGAGTCTGAAGGCCCTAAACGGATAAACAGGCTTTTTGCAGAGAAAAGGCCTGGCACAAAAGGAGGTTTTAAAAAGTGAGAGAGCAAAGGAACCGATATCTATGTCCCTATTGCACCACACCGTTTGACACCTTTGAGGCGTTGAAGGAGCATGCCCTGGCAGCCCATGCCGGCAAGCCGGCGCCTTTGCCGGAGGGGATGATCCGGTTGACCATCAACGGGGATGAATACCAGATCCAGGTGCAACCGGAATGGACCCTGAACTATCTCATCCACGACAAGCTGGGGCTTACCTCTCCCAAGATGTTCTGCGACCGGGGGGCCTGCGGATCGTGTACCGTGATCATGAACAAAAGGCCGATCCTTTCCTGTATGACCCTGGCCATTGAGTGCGATGGGAACACCATTGAAACCGCCGAAGGGATTGCCGATGCCGGACACCCGCTGGTGGAGACGTATGTAAAGCATCACTGCATGCAATGCGGATATTGCACGCCGGGGTTCATCACCACGGCCAAGGCATTGCTGGACAAAAACCCTGATCCGACAGAGGAAGAGATCCGGGAGGCCCTCGGGGGCAACCTCTGCCGGTGCGGCACCTACCCGCAGCATCCAAAGGCGATCCTGGAGGCCGC
>CAZACO010000024.1:0-15225 GCA_964483185.1 uncultured Desulfobacteraceae bacterium | reverse complement strand
GGTACATCTTTCAAATAACGATAGGGTAGATGATATCCATTGTAGGTATGGAGATTAATCCCTTTTTCGGTTTTGGGGCCATAATTTAGATTCATGGCGATCTGGTGTAGTGAACCGTTTGTCAGGATTTCGACAAAAGCCCCATCTGCCTTTTCAATATAGGAAAGCGCATAGTACGGGCTGTAATGTATGGCTTTCTCGGTTTTCGCTACCAAGAAGCAGATCAGGACAGCCGCAACCAGGTAGCCGATATTGAGGTAGCGTTTTATATAAAAAAACAGAAAGCCTATACAAAAAAGGCCGACAAACCAGTAAACAGGAAAGACTTCCATAACGCCAAGAACAGAAAAGGAAATAACTCCGATGAGTGAACCGAATATGTCCCAGCAGTAACCCCAGAGAGGAGAGGATCGTCGCTTAAATTCCTGAAGACGGTCTGCGACAATTTGCCCGAGCGGGATAAAGGAGATACAGCTAAGTAAAAAACAGATGAGGATCGGAATCTTTACATCATTTAAGACCCACGCATCTGCGGGCAGATCGTAATACAGTAACCAGAGATGCTCTGATACCGACTCTTGTGTAAAGGCGATTTTGCCCCCTGCGATGGCGCTCACAATAAGGGCAACAAAGCTTACGGGCCACAACCAGAGGAGCGATGATTTGCCGGCGCGTAAACAGCCAACGCCCATCCCGAGGAATGCGCTCAATAAAATCAGATTGGGAAAATACGCCAATACACGAACCTGCCCCGGCAACCAGCGGATCAGCGCAAGTTCCTGGAAAAGGACGATAAACGATGCCAAAAAAAGCTCTAATCTGACGTGTCTGATTGTACGCATTCCATTAAGAGATCAATAGGTTCAGAATGATTGTTGGACACTGTCGTCAGGTCTGTGACCCAGCGCCTGAGACCGTACCTGAGGGCTGTCCTCAAGCCCCCGCGGATCCATCGGGTTTGTTTGTCTACTTTTGAGTGATTCCACATATTTCTGGATAGAAACCGCCAGTTGACGCCGGTCTTTTTCTACAGCAAGTTGTTGCCTTCCTGGCTACTGCCTGTGGTACGCGCAATTAGGTGATGCGCCTACATTCTTACCAATATTGCTATACAGGATCACAATATCATTAGCGGAAAGCCAATGATTGGAGTGAAATATCCTAAGCCCATCAGTCCTTTGTAGCCTAAACGGATAAAATAATGTTTCCTTAAATCCGCTAATCATGACGAAAGGATTTATTTCAATACAACGATCTGCATAAGGTATTTCATGGATTACAACACAATATTCTTCATTACTCACCTGTGCACAAGCCGTCCTTAGATCGGAAATATTGCGCAATCGCATATTTTTGGCGGCTAAATACTTTTCATAGACAATATTTTGTCTCTTGGTCGTACCTCTAAAGCGTTCTTTAATAAATATGTTAATTGTAATATCTGGATTCTTGCGAATGCTGTCGAGATAGAAGAATAGCTCCTTATAAGGGCATTTTGGATATAAGGGAAATACGACTAAGCCGTAAATGACGATGGGGATCAGAGCCATGTAAAAGACTTTAATACCCCTGTAAGGATAAAGTCTCTTATAGACATAAACCGGGATCAAGAAGATGAATGGAGTAAAGACATAGAAAAATCTTGTAAATAGAAAGAAGGGTTTGGTCATGTACAGATATATGACAGGAAAAACGTACAGAAAGCCAGTTAAAAAAAGAAAATAACTTTCTTCAATGTTTGTAAAAAACCGATTGTCCCCAAATAGACGTACAATGGAAAGCAAGAGCAATAAGCCACAAATCAGCAAAAGAACCAGGCCGATATACGGGATGTTTGGAATACTGAAAAGTTCATTCCCCAAACGGTTCAAAAATCCCATTGAAATTTCATCGAATGAATAGCCTTGTGAAGACCATACCTTTAGTGTGTCGATGGTCAAAAGCATGCTCTTTCCGGCTATAATCATAACAATGACCAATTGAAGGGTCAATAAGCAGGAAATTTGCCTAGCTTCGGTTGAGAACTTTCGTTCTTTTATAAGGAGGGATGCCAAAATGACAGCGGTGGCAAACATGCTGGCAGCATAGACCCAAGCTGCTGAATTATGACTGAGGACCGACAAACCTAATGAAATACCGCCTACCAAAGAAGTGTATATTACTTTAGTAAGACTGGCAGAGGCATAAATAGAGCGAAGTGCTATTATTGTAAAATAGAAGGCTAACAAAATGAACATTAGTGAAAGCGAATACCCGCGTGCTTCAATCGAAAAATGCTGGTTCAATAGAAGAGAGGAAAATAATAGTGACAGAAATACATTATGGACTCTGTTATCGCTGAATATGCCAACCACATAAATGAAAATAACAAACGAGAATACGCTTGCGACAAGGGAAGGGATTCTTACGAGAATTTCGGAAAATGTGAAAAAGGTGAGAAGAATATAGAGGATCGCCGCGTAGCCATGATGAAGGTTTGCATTTTCATTAGTATCAAAGAGAGAAAAAAAGGAATCCGCTGTCATAACAGATGCGACCAGATGATGTTCATCTATCCACAAGCTTCCATCTATGATGTTTAGCCGCCAGATGAATACGAATGCTAAGGCAATGATAAGGAGAACATTAGAAATGATGCGATTGTGTTTCACCATGTTCTTAATAGTATGACCCACACATGTGTAATCGAATAGGGTGAAGGTGTCTGGCGTCAATATGTTTGGCCTACCGCTTAACAATGGGTGCAATGCTCTTGAGTCTGCTCAATTGCACTCTGCAGTCGCCTATGAATGAATCGTCTCTGTTGGTGCGCTATTGAATAATTGCATATATTTTTGAATAGAAAATGCCAACTCATGTTGCCCTTTGTGAACTGCAAGCTTTTGTGCTTTTTCTGCCATTGAAATGGCGTCACTATACCGTCCGGCATCATAATACGCGACTGACAGAGCGAAAATCATATTAGGTCTTTTCATTTTATTCGAATTTATGGCTTCAAGAACCGCAATTGTTTTGTCGAGATGCTTGAATTCATATTTATTGTGTGTGAGAAGTAGCGAAGTTAGATCGTTTACGGGACTGTCCCATTCCAGTCTGTAGAGCAGCGCCTGAGTGAAGTGGTCAAGGGCTTCTGAGTATCTTCTCTGCATGCAATATACTCCAGCCAGAGAATGATGGGCAAAGAAATAATTCGGCTGCAACCGGAGGGCTTCTTTGAGGTGGTATACGGCCTTGTCCAGTTCATTCCAAACCGTAAAAATAATTCCAAGATGACAATGGGCGTAATAGTAATCTGGTCTAGTGGTCAATGCCTTTCTTAATAGGCCATACGATTTGCGCGCATCCCCGGAAATCGTTGACAGGACCGTATATGCCACATAATTATCTCTGGTCACCCTGCTTGCGTGAGTAAACAGTGTTTCAGTATTGCGCCAGTAACGCACTTGTGTATATGTGCAGATAATCAACAAGATGATCGTGGCACCTGCTAAAGATGCCAGGACACAGGCTTTGTTCTTCCACCCTCTTATCAGGTCGGGAATGCCCCATGCGATGATTATGAATAAGCCGATCAAAGGGATATAGGTAAATCGATCTGCCGATGTCTGCCATCCAACCTGGGTCAGGCCGATGACGGGTACGAGCGTACCCAGATACCAAAACCACCCCACGAACAGATACTTGTATTTTCGTGAATAGCACAAAACCAGGAATGTCAACCCCAGCAATAGCAGACTGCACAGAACGGTTCTTGTATTGGATATGCTGGTGAGATTAAACGGATAGACGACAGCCAGGTCATACGGGAATAACATCTTGTCAATATACGAAGCATATGAGGTTATGCTATTCGCCAGTCGGATAGATATGGGAAACGTATCTACAGATTTTAGCGCACCTACCTCCTGTTGAGCTATCCATGTAATAATACAGACGATAAACGAAAAAATAAAAAACGGTAGTTTTTCAACGAGTATTGCGTAAAGCGGGTTCATTTGTATTTGGCCGGAAGTGACCGCAGTATGATGTTTCTTGAATAGCGGACGGGAAACTCTTTCCAATGGCCAGTAATCCAGTAGCAACCATACAAAAGGGAGTGTAACGGTCATCGGTTTGCTCATGAGCCCAAGCGCGAATAGGAGAAGGACGAGCAGATATCTTCCAAATGCTGGCCTTCTGACATAATATGCATAAGCTATGCTGGCCAATATCCAAAAGAGGGCGCTTAAGAGATCTTTACGTTCCGCTGCCCAGGCCACCGACTCCACATGAAGAGGATGTAAGGCAAATAGGGCTGCGACAAATGCGCTGGGCCAGATACGCCTTGTGATGTATTTTAATAAAGCGAATAGTAGTATCGTGTTGATAATATGTATGAGCAATCCGCTAAAATGATGCCAGCGTGCATCGACGCCAAACAACTGACAGTCCAGCATATGGGATAACCAGGTTATGGGATGCCAATAAAAAGCATCAATATGGAGTGTCGAAAAGGCCCAGCGCAGTGACTCATAATTAATTCCACTTTTAACATACGGGTTGATAGTTATATATTGCGGGTCATCGAATTTAATAAAATCGTTATTTTTCACGTCCCAATAAGCAGTAAGGGTGAGCAAGACTAATCCTAAGTATATATATTTATTGCTATTTTTTTGTAGGTTTGTCATTAGGCTGTTATTAGGCCAGTTAAAAAAACAGATAATGCTATTTTGTTTATTATTTGGCAACTCCGAACAAAATTCGCTTAATTGGGCCAAAGTGTAACGAGGATAGCGAGGGTAGCGAAAGTTGAATTTTAGATTGTCATAGTCTTTCCTTAAAGTCAACTAACCGGTATCTTCATAAGTGCCAATGGGAAGTTGACTAAAACGAAAATCTTTTGTCTCTATATTGTCGCTATTTTTTGCAAAATCCGATGGCCGCTATTCATTCATAATGCCCTTGACAAATACAATAGGTTTGGTTAGCCTAAGTTGAGAATAAATTAGGAAAGCACAAAGGATCTGAGGACCCTGACCCCGTTGCTGGAAAAGATATCCGCATTTCCTGTAAATAGTTTGTTTTTACAGAGTAAAACCGCCAAATAGATGCTTCATGACGGATTCACATTTAGCGGGGTCTTGTGACAGGTCTGTGACAGAATCGATCATCCAATTTGACACTCGTCTATCCGGATATCTCGGCTAACTGGTTGAATTTTATTTCAACATTGGGACGAACAAGCCCTTCTGTTAATCACATGGCCCTTTTTTCTGTTTTCAAAACGTTATCTGGAATATATTCTATCAGAGCGGTTGAAGCGCTCAAAAAACCACATGTTAAATCTACGCTGGCATGTCATTTATGGAAGCATAGGATCGATCGGGGTGTAAATGAATAGCCCCTGTAAATGAAAAACAGATAGAGGGATTTAAGAATCAAAATGGGCAAAACAGAAATCTCCATAATCATCCCAGCTTATAATGAGGCCCAAAATATCGGCAAGGTTATCTCCGATATCAGGGCTATTCACCCTGATCTTGAAATCATTGTGGTTGATGATGGTTCTTCAGATGGTACGGGGGCGGTGGCGAGTGATTCTGGGGCCATGGTTTACAAACACCCTTACAATATTGGTAATGGAGCCGCCATAAAGAGCGGCATAAGAATTGCGTCCGGCCAAATTATGGTGTTCATGGATGCGGACAACCAGCACGACCCAGCGGATCTTAAAAAACTGATGGAGCATATTCCTGAGTTCGATATGGTGGTAGGCGCCAGGCCAAAGGGAGACCATGCCTCGTGGGTCCGTGCCCTTGGTAATAGGATATATAACCGGCTGGCCTCTTATGTGTCAAAGTTCAATGTCCAGGACCTTACTTCCGGATTCAGGGTCGTGAAGGCTGATATTGCTCATAATTTGCTATATCTCCTGCCAAACACGTATTCTTATCCTACGACTTTGACATTAGGGGTGCTTAGGACTGGAAGAAGCATAAAGTATGTGCCGATCAGGGGCCAGACCCGCAAAATGGGGAAAAGCGAGGTAAAAATTGTCCGAGATGGGGTGAGGTTCTTTATGATTATAATAAAGATATGTACCCTTTACTCCCCCATGAGGGTATTTCTCCCGGTCAGTTTTGTAATGTTTTGTACGGGACTGGGTTACTATTTCTATACACTGGTCACTTCAAATCGCTTCACCAACATGAGTGCACTCCTTTTTATAACCTCTATTCTGGTTTTCATGATGGGCCTTATCTCTGAGCAGATATCCCAGATGCGGTTTGAACGGAGTGAAGGCGATAAATTTGTTTGACAAGTGGTTGTCTGGGGTTATCATTTCACGTACCAAAAGATATGGGTAGGCATTCACGGGTTCAAAAGTTCAGAGGTTCAAGGTTCCATTCTCGTCCCCGACTTCATTTGGGTTGCGTATTTGTGAGAAAAGAGTCAGTTTCGTCAGGCCGAATCCAAAATAAGGAGTCACTGCCCCAATTATTTGGGAAAATGAGCATTTTCGATGAGGCTTTGGCGCCTTCAATGCCTTCCCTGTCCTTAACCATGAACGTTGAACCCTGAACCTGTGAACGGTTAGAGGCATGAGTATATCAGTTATTGTGCCGGCGTATAATGCTGAGGCAGATTTGCCTTACCTGCTGGACTCTTTATCACGTCAGAATTGTGATGATTTTGAGATTATTGTTGTAGACGACTGCTCCCAGGACGGCACGGCAAAAATTGTCACGCGTTACGACTGCTCGCTGATTCAATTAACGAAAAATCATGGCCCTGCTCACTGTCGCAATATCGGAGCTGAAAAGGCAAGGGGCGACATCCTGGCATTCACAGACAGCGACTGCAGGGTCGCAATCAACTGGATTGAGACCATCCAGAAGTCCTTTTTGAGAGATGACGTTGCGGCGCTTATGGGAAGGGTTGTTCTTATGTCCTCAAGCTTTTTGGGGGATGCCATTTCCGCACTTGGGTTCCCTGCTGGCGGATCCATCGGCTTTGACAAAGTCTGGAGGGTGGACGAAAAAGGCTTTACAGACAGCCTCAGTACGTGTAACTGCGCGGTTAGGGCAGATGTCTTTAAAAATATCGGTGGGTTTGACATCTCGTTCCCTTTCCCGGGCGGAGAGGACAGCCTCCTTGCCTATGATTTAAGGAGATGCGGTTACCGGATAAAATATTCCCCGGATGTCCTGGTGTATCATGGCGCCAGGGACTCCTTGAGGGATTTTGTGAGATGGCAGTTTCGAAGAGGTGTGAGCAGCTTTATTTTCTCAACCAAGGTTTCCAGCAAAGCAGGCTTTCTGTCGTTGAGGATGTGGTCTATCGGAAACGTTCTTAGAAGCTGTTTCCGGGATAAGCGCCTTCCTTTAGTGGTTTGCCTGTTATGCGCAAGTCTGTGTGTTCAATTTATCGGCTTTTTGTCTGCCAGATACAGCAAGAAATCTTATGCAGGTTCTCATCATTAACCCGCCATGGCCGGGTAAAGGCTTCGGTACAAGGTCGCAGAACAGGATCATAAAGCATAGAAGTGACAAATTCCTGCAATACCCCATTTTCTTGGCCTACAGTGCGGCCCAGATAAAGAAGAGCGGTTTTGGTGTCACTTACATAGATTCCGTCATCCAGGATCTCGATTCTGATCAGACCATTACAGAAGCGAAGAAAAGACATCCCGACGTCATATTCATGGAGACGACAACCCCCTCCATAGAGGCTGACTATCGGAGTTTAACCTCCCTGAAAGCTGCAACGGGCGCCAGAATCATCGTAGGCGGTCCCCATGCAACCTATTTTCACAAAGAGGTCTTGGCTGAATGTGAGGCCATTGATGTGGTGATCCGCCATGAATTTGATACCAAGATCGCGGATGTGGTCGCGAATCTGAACAGTTTGGAAACTGTTAACGGGGTCACCTATCGTAACGGCGATGCAATCATTGACAATGGTGACGGAGATGTGGCCCGGGATCTGGATGTCATACCTTTCCCTGACCGGGACACCGTTCCATGGACATGGTATCTGGAGGCCTGGTATTCCAGAAAGCCCTTTATGAATATGATGACGGCACGGGGATGTCCCTACCACTGTGCTTTCTGTCTCTGGCCCCAGAGTATGTATGGCCACAAACAGCGATTCAGGGGGCTGGATAATGTATTTGCGGAAATCCATCAGCTTGTCGAGCGTTATGGGGTCAGAGAAATCAATATCGACGATGGAACGTTTACAACAAACCGGCAGCGGGTTATTGATTTCTGCCAGAGAATGCGCCGTGAAAAGATCGACCTTATCTGGACCTGTAATGGCCGGGTGGACAATCTGGATGATGACATATTGTCGGAAATGAAACAATCGGGCTGCAAGATGATCCGTCTCGGGGTTGAGAGCGGGTCACAGGAGGTGCTGGATGAGATAAAAAAGGGGTTGACCCTGGAACAGATCGAGAAAGGGGTACGGTTAGTAAAGAAGCATGGGATACAGGCACTGGGTGGCTTCATGTTCGGATTCCCCTGTGACTCGAGAAAAAGCGTGGAACAGACCATCCGTTTTGCCAAGAGACTCTCTCCCGACCAGGTCCAGTTTTCCATCTGCATGTGCTATCCCGGCACCTCGCTATACGAAGATGCAAGGGAGAATGACCTTCTATTGGCAAAAAACTTCAAAGAGTTTGATATGACCTACGGACCGGTCGTGAAGACGCTGGATATGGAAAGAGAGGATCTGACCAACATCCTGGCCAGGGCCTACCGGGAGTTCTATTTCCGGCCGCGCTTTCTGGTTCAGACATTGCGTCATCTGAAAGATGCAGATGAGATCAAACGGGTATGGCGATCGATGAGAAGCCTCCTCAAAACTATCAGGATGCACCGGTGAAATCTGTCGGCATCTTCACCCACGATCTCTACCCTTTCAAACCGTGGGGACAGGGAAGATATGTATTCGATCTGGTGCGGCACCTTGTCCCGAAGTGCGGTGGCAAACTGACCGTCTTTTCGCCTTCGGACAATATCGGCTGGCCCTTTCATGTCCGTTTGTTTCCGGGGTCGCATGATTCTTTGGGCAAGAATATTTCCTTTTCCTTAAAGCTTGCCCGAGTCATGGAGAATCTGATCGATAGATACCGGTTGGATCTGGTTCACCTGCAAGGGGGGCCGGGGGGGCTTTTTCTTTTCAAACGGCCTTCCGTGCCGGTCCTTTATACGGTCCATCACACGTACTTTCAGCAGCAGAAGTATATCCCGTCCCAGCGATGGAAATATCTCCTCTATCTCTTGGAAAAGATCAGTTATCAGAAGTCCTGCCACATCATGGCTGATTCCATGTCTACTCACAATATACTGCTGACGCATTACGGCATCACTCCTGACGGCTGCACGGTGGTGCCGGTCGGCGTGGACACCACACGCTTTTTTCCGCTTCATCAGGCTCGAATACCGAATAGCCTCCTTTTTATCGGTCGTCTGGAAAAACGTAAGGGCATCGATTTTCTGATAAGGACTATGACGCATGTCAGGCAACGCATCCCCGATGTCAAACTGTATATCGCTGGCGGTGGTAAGCTGGATCGGTCAACGGTTCGCACCATTGAACGCCACCATCTCATGCCTCACGTGTCCCTTGAAGGAACGATCCCGGATGAAACGGTGAACGTCTGGTACAACCGTGTCATCTCAGTGGTGATTCCTTCGGTGTTTGAAGGCTTTGGACTGGCGGCCATCGAATCGATGGCCGGCGGTACGCCGGTGATCGCCACCCGGGTAGATGGATTAAAGGATATTCTCATCCACGGGAAAAACGGGCTTCTGGCAGATTATAATGATGTTCATTCACTCAGCGCGCACATTATTGAGGTGTTGACCCATGAAGCGACACGTCAAAAATTGGTGGAATATGGCTTTCAAACGGTAAAAAGAGACTACAACTGGCGTAAGATAGCCGACGACGTCTTGAATACCTACCGGAGCGTTGGAGCGAATACATGCTGAAAATCGGGCTGATTACGTATCCCATGGAGACAAATCCTGCGGGCATTGGTGTTCACATACAGAACCTGGTCGAAAATATTCTCGATCTGGATCGGGAAAACCGTTATTACTTACTTCACTTTACACCTAACGACAATCCTATTTACCGTAAAAAAGAGGTCCTATATAAATACTACAAACACTTGCCGGTCATGTTTTCAGACAGCTGGTATCTTCACAATCATTCGAACCTGTTTGACATCGTTCATCGTTTTTCTCCAGGTGGATTTTTTTTCAAAATATCCTGCAAAATTGTTGTGACGGTTCATGATCTGTTTTTGTATAAAAAGTACCCGTTTAACAAATCCCTCAGCCTATGTTTTGCCCGTTCTTTCAACAGGATTTCATTGAAAAAAGCCGATGCCCTGCTGGCTGTCTCACAATATACGAGACAGGAAATGCTCAGGACATTTTGCCTGGATGAAAGCAAGATCCATGTGGTGTACAATGGGGTTGACATGGTTCCAGATACATCCGAGGATGCAAGACAGGCTTTGAAGGCGGAGTACGGCATCGGGGGAGACTACATCCTGTTTGTAAGCACCATCGAGCCCAGAAAAAATCTCATCAGTCTTGTTAAGGCGTATGAACTGTTGAAGAAAAGATATTTCATAAAGGAGTCCCTCGTCATCGTTGGAAAAAGAGGGTGGGACTATAATGAAACCATAAATTACATTGAAAAATCAGTATATAGGGATTCTATTATCCACACCGGTTTTGTTCCGACACAACATCTGCACTTTCTTTACAGTAATGCAAGCCTCTTTGTTTATCCGAGTCTGATGGAAGGCTTCGGTATCCCGCCGATTGAGGCGATGCAGTGCGGTTGTCCTACATTGACATCCAATACCTCTTCACTCCCCGAAGTGGTCCAGCATTCGGAAATGATGTTCGATCCAAAAGATATCGATCAGATCGTTGAGAAGAGTGTCCGAGTATTGCGTGAAGCAGCATTCAGAGAAGATAATATTAGAAAGGGCATGGAGAACGCGAAAAGATTCTCCTGGAGAAAGTCGGCCCAACAGATTATTTCAATCTATCAAATTCTGGGGACGGCCCGGTGATCATCCAGATTTTGAAGGTGTATTTCATGTCGCACAGAATCAAAATAAAGAATATGCCGGGGGAATCTGGTGAAATAATGCCCCCTTTTGAAGGGATCAAGGGCAAATGCGGGTTTCCAGGGATATTCTTTTTTCCGGTTTAAGATGAGATCAAACACCTGTCTTAGACGATCTGCATTCTTTCCTCTGAGCTGGATTGTATACCCGAGATTTATCCGACAAACCATTCTGTCGGGACTGAAAAGCGTATTATCTTCATTTGGATTGTGGCCCAGACTGGTGAGGGCCTGATCATGGGCGGAAATCAGTAATCCGCCACTGCGTACCCATTTCATAATCTCATTTAATGTATCCTTTCTGATCCACTTTCCAGTGAGTACTATCAAGAAATTATAGTTCGGCAATTTCTTGTCCTCGATCATATTTTCATCGATTAGATCAAAATCCAAAAGGGTCCTTAGTCTGGAACACTGGTCATAAAGAGAATCGATGGTCGGTGGGGTGATGACAATGGATGTATTTGGATACAATACGGCAATTTCCAGAATAGGGTCTGATAAGGTGAAATATTTAAAGTTTTTTTGCAAATTTTCTGCCCCCTTTGTGGGGAACCCAGGTGGAAGGCCTTTGGCTCCACATGCCTCCGGCCCTGTTCCGATAAGACCCTTAAAGTAAGCGCCCTTCGCACCTGAACTGACCGCGTCGAAAATCCTCATGGTCACGCCATGGGCACGATTCACCCCTGCTTCTTCGGTAATAAAATGGGTCTCATAATTACGGCTGGCGGCGGAAACCAGACGTGTACGGATAAAGCTTTCCGCATAGTTATCATTCTGGTTTGTAATTCTAATCCCTGCTTTATATGTGGCAGCGATCCTGGTTTGTGAAGACAGATCAGCGCCCAGGACAGGTTCGCCCTTACCTCCGGTCACCAGATAGATGTCATTATCTGGAAAGCGGCTGCGGGCAGTCTTGAGCCAGAAGTCTGCCCACTTCGTCATTGAATTGTAATACCAGTCAACAAAATCAATTCTGCGCTGAATGCATTCAGGTGTCGGTCTGCCTCTTGAAGAGTTAAGGGCCTTCAAAGCCCGATTGAGCCAAACCCCAGCAGTATCACGCCAACGATTTTTGTATTTCTTCAGATAGGGCTTTAAAGTTTCAGGCAGCCTCCTTACTGCCCTGTAGTAGATCTCGTTCAAGATGGAATCGGTTTCAGGGAATGTTATACCGGTGAGATCTTTGAAACCTGTGCCCCAGCATTCGTTCAAGACACTCAGAGACACATATTTCTCTATGACGTATTTGCGAAAACTCTCACGGGCATACGCATCGCCGCACCACCACCCGGGATGGACATGAAATCCCCCCACAAAACAGCCCGTAGCCGGATAAATGGCCTCTCCCCAGTTCCCACTGATCCCGAGGGTAACGCTCTCAAACAGCGTATGGGTATCGTAATGTTCTGAAAACAGGCTTAAGAATCGCTCTACATAGTGGGGAAGATGAGGATTCCAGATGGACTGAATTTTACTTTCTCTGTTATGTTCCAAACATCTGGCATATACGCTGAAGAGAGATTGATGAAACCATTGCGGGGTGGCATAGTAGGGCCCCAAGATCAAAAATGGAACCCATTTAAGATTGTGCTGAAAAAGTTTATCCACTAAGGGGTCATAGATGGAGAAGTCTGGCGTGCCTTCCTTTCTTTCTATCTCTGCCCAGGTGACATAAGACTGGACACTCGTTATCCCTACGGCCCGGCAGTTTTCAAGAGACCGATCCTCCAATAAGGCGGGGTGGACGGGTCCCATATATTGCCATTGCTGGATGATGTCCATATCGCTTATCCGATAAATACCATGTCCACAATTTTCAATAAGAACCCTTAGCCGTCATCCGCTGCCCTGGAAAATATATGAAACATCTTTTCACAAAAGTGATCCCAGCTGAGACGATCCCGAACCCATTCTGCTCTTTTCACAGCCCTGTTGTCGTATCTGGAACGGGTCTTGTAAATGTCCAAAAGCGCATCAACGAAATTATCTGTCACAACGCCCAGGCTTTCCCGTTGGATGAGATCTGAGGCCGTCATTTCCTTAGACACAATAACCGGTAATTTGGCAGCAATCGCTTCAAAAGGCGCTAACCATCCTCCTTGGGGTCCGATCGGGTGCAACAGGACATCAGAGGTATGATACAGCTCCCTGATACGCGCCCTGTCAACGTGTCCTTCAAAACGGATGATGCTTTCCAGATTCCTTTTCCTGATGAATTCATCCAAGGCCATGCGGTATTCCCCTTCTCCAGAACCGGCCAGGACCAGTCTAATATCTGGAATCCGGTTTCTCAACGCATCAATAGCCCTGAGACTCTGAATCTGCCCTTTCTGGGGAGTCAGCATTCCCACATGAAGTACAGTAAAGTGCCGGGGATCATGCCTGCCCCTATTCTTTTCGCGGTATGCAGCGAAGTATCTGTAATCAACGCCGTAATTGATGATATGAGGACTGATGCCGTATAGTTCGTTGAATCTCTCGGCGTTAAACCGGTCAGCCACCACAACATCCCTGACATGTTTTCTGACAAGGCGTTTTTCGAGCTCCAGTATGGCGCCGATAACGAGTCTTCTTGTTGTAACCTGTCTTTCTGCATCGAATTCAACATGTACTTCAGGAGGTTCGTTGCACATCCATACAACCGGCTTTTGAAAAGGAAAAACGGAAAGCTCAGCCGGATAATTGTGGACATTGATCACATCAAAATCATTGAGGTGCTTGCGAATACCATTGTGTAACACCCATATGAGCCGGAACAAATTGAGTGGCGCCCTGAAACCATGAAAGCGTGTATAAGGATATGAGAAAACCTTTGTCCCCACCAGGTCCTTTTCAATGGGGGCGCTGAGGTTCGTTGTCAACAGGGCATTTTCAATATCATTCCGTGACAGATAATTGGCAAGGCGGACGATCAGCACTTCTGCACCGCCATAAATATCCATTCGTGGATGAACAATCAGGACTCTCATGGGCTTGAATTTATCTCATCCAAACTGAAGTGAAGGCGCTGAATTCTCTTATGGTTCAACGCCACAAGTCTGAGCTCTCTGCTCCGTATCAAAGGCTCTGCATCCATAGCATGTTTTCGGCACAGGAGCGCTCCCGTCGTTCACCGATCTTCTGAATCTTCTGTATTCAGGTGAATTCCATACATCCAAGAACGGCTTTTCATTAACATCTCCAAAGCTGTTATCCCGCAAGAAGGCCCTCCTGTTGGACATTAGAATAGCGCAGCAAGAAATGACCTCGCCTCCGATGAGGATATATGGCTCGATCCATGCCGTGCATTTGTTTATGGAAGGACAGACTCTGTCGACATGAGAGAAATAAAGATTGATACGATATCTTAGTCCATTTTCAAAGGTCTCTATTAGAATATCCTCCGGGATATTTTCCAAAGGCATATAATACTGCTCGATCTCCGGAAAAGAGAGCAGCCCCACAAATTCCACACGGGCGTGAACGCCCCGGTTTTTTAGACTGTGGATCAGTTCGATGTATTGCGGCATTTCTTTGTAATTGAGGGTCGTGATGACGAATCTGAAGTGCAGAACGGGGAAAGGTGAGTTCATTTCTCGTTTTAACCTCAGAAGCGTTTGAATATTTCTTAATGCCTTATCGAAATTGCAGCCTTTTTTGATTTTTTCATAGGTATCCTTTGTGGCAGCATCAAATGATACGTAGATGCTGTTGATCCCGAGTTCAATAATTTGTCTGGAAATGCCTTCATCGAAGAAGTCAAATTCATCAACAAAGTTGACATTTATATGTCGCGCCCTCAAATATTTGAGCATTGGGATAAAGTCTTTGTTTAGAAACCCTGAGCCCTCGCCCGTCAAGTTAATCCATCTGATATCTGTGAGTGGCTCAAGAATCTCCTTGAATTGCGAAAGGGTGATCCGGGTCGAAGGCTCTTCCCAATAGGTATGCTCACAGAGGATACACTTTTTGTCGCAGGTAGTTGTATGCTCCATCTCTATTTTGAACGGTTTGCGCAGAAGTAGCGGGAATTTCTTGTATACGTAGTTCATGAGGGCATATTCACCCCCTTCATCAGCAACAAAGAGCTTCGTGTACCAG